>JAKZYK010000388.1:0-2707 GCA_047514485.1 Gammaproteobacteria bacterium | reverse complement strand
GAGTGATCGTTCCGGCCCCGTTCGTGGATCCGGTCGCCCGACCTGCGCCCACTCGTAGAGCTAATGTCCGGTCACCAAGGGAATTTCTCCCCACATTCTGAATTCGCCGACCCCTGTAGTTCGATCTTTCCGTAAGCACATCGGAAGCGTCCGGGCTCAAGTTCGGGCGCACGCACGCGCAATCGCGGCGAACCCGGTACCGGTGGTGCACGGTCGGAACATTCCGCAAGCCGGAATGCCCGTGCCGCCGACGAGATGTCGCTTCCCCGGTGCTGGCCCGTCGCGTCGGCCCTCTGGGCGAAACAAGCTCAAACAGCCCAAAGGAGCGAGACCCGCGGACGGAGAAAACCCGACGCTCCGATGATCCGATGATCCGATGATCCGATGAAGTGGGACAGCGGGGGGAGTCGGCATGCCGATTCAGGGTCCGCGAAATGTCCGACTGAAGAGGCTCGAACCCTGGGAGGAGACACCAATGACGCAAGGATTCGCAGCGGTCGCGCTGCACCGGCCGAGCCGGCCGGAGAACATCGGTGGCGTGTTTCGCGCCGCCGATGTGTACGGGGTGCAGCTTGTGGTGCTGGGAGGAGGGGAGCTACCGCCCGAGCCGCTCGGCCACCCGACCGACACCACGCAGGCGTGGCGGCGCATCCCGGTGGTCGTCGCTGACGAGGTGCTGGACGTCCTGCCCGACGAGTGTGTCGCCATCGCGGTCGAGCGGGTGGCCGAGGCGACGCCGCTGCCCGAGTTCAAGCACCCCGAGCGCGCGATGTACCTGTTCGGGCCGGAGAACGGCTCGCTGAATGAGACGATACTTGGGCGTTGCACTCAGGTGGTGTCCATTCCCGGTCACGAGTGCTCGAACTTGGCCGCCGCCGTCAATGTGGTGCTCTACGACCGCACCGCAAAGCGATGGGGGCAAGTGCGCGATGCGTTTCCCCCCACCGACGGACTGCTACGTAGTGTCCGAGGCGGCTACGAGGCGCGCCTCGACCGCGAGGACGACTGAACACGATGGCCCCGGGGGGTCGGGGGGTGCATCAGCAGCTAGAACAGGAGGATTTGAGGTGAGAATCGATATTGCCAAGGAAGCCGAGATCAGTACCGAAGTCGTGATTTGGGACGAGGATCAGGCTCTCGCATTGCGAATGACAGTCGGGCCGGACGGCATCGAATGGATCATTGATGAGCAGAACCGTTCCGCGATCGAGCTGTCCAGCGATATTGCAGCGGGAATTCGCGCGCTCAGCTCGACGTTGGAACACATCCTCTCGAGGAGTGACCGGTACGGCTAGTGGCTGTGTAGAAGTGCGCACATATGGTGCACGTCGAAGCAGGTTTGTGGCGATCACCGGCGCCAAAGACGACGATTCGGGACGGGGGGTCGGTGTATCGTCTCGCTGGACGAATGCAGAATTGGGGGCGGGCGCAACTCGACTGCGAAGTCATCACAGACCGAAGCGAGAAGCCGCGAGTCGCAACGCCGGAGAAGACGCCCGCGGACAGAGGAGGGCCAAGTATGCTCCGAGACGCGTGATGAGATACGAGCGGGCGATGTCACTGGCTGAACACCGTCACGCGTGCGACCCGGCAACGGGGACCGGGGCTTCGGCGCTCGCGTCGCGGATCGTGGTGAGCGCCAAGGTGCAGTCCGCCTGCGTCAGGCTCGCAATGATCTCCCACCTGAACGCCGGGTAGTGGTCGACGGCGCTCGGTCGGTCGGTGACGCGCAGCTGCAGCGCGAGCGCGAAAGGTGCACCGCCCGAACCGCGTTGCCCCACCCGAATCCGTGCGCAGAGAGCCGGGCCACCGCGAGGACTCGCTGGGGTTGAGTCGCCGGCTGGCGAGGTAGACCGCGCAGGTTGCCGAGCCAATGCCGAGTACTGTACCGCCACAGAATCCACGGTTCGCTCTCGACGATTCGTTGACCGGTGGTTCGCCATCGAGTGGCGATGGTCCCAAGGCCACGCATCGCAGCATGTGCCGACGCGTGACCCAGAGGTGCTTTGTTGGTGGCTGTGAAAATGCGCGGATAAATGGCGAACAGCCCTCGTGAACTGACTGTGCCGGTCGAAGCGAACCAGCGCTGAATCGCCCCACCGCGCCCGCCTGGGACGTGTCGTGGTTTTCCCCCTGAGCCGATGCTGCCTGCCAGAGGAGGCGCACGCCTCGCGTACCGGCGATGACGTCGCTCGTGAGTTGGTGTGAGATCGGAGTCGGCGAGGAGGCTGACGCAGCCTCGGACTGCACTGACTTGGCGGTCACGTCCGAGGCTGCGCCCAGATCCGCACTTGCGTACGGCTCCGAATGCAGTATTGCCCGGTAATCGCGGATCGTCCAGCCCTCCCCGCCGGGGGGAGCAATGGACGATGCCCGCTTGTTTCTGTGTGCCCGATGCCGGCGCCAGGTGCTCATCTGCTCGCGCTGCGACCGGGGCCAGCGCTATTGCGGAGCACGTTGCAGCGGCCCCGCTCGGCGTGAATCGCTGCGCGCGGCGGGGCGCCGGTATCAGCACTCTCGACGCGGCCGGCACTGTCACGCCGAGCGCCAGCGCCGCTACCGGCGTCGGTGCCGCGAAGACGCGCGTGTGCACAAAGTGACGCATCACGGTTCCGCTTGCGCCCCGTGCGGTGCTGAACTCGCCCCTCATCAAGTTGCGATGCACGAGGCGAATCCACCGATGCCGTCCAAACCGGCCACCATGCGA
>JAKZYK010000387.1:0-19737 GCA_047514485.1 Gammaproteobacteria bacterium | reverse complement strand
CGCACTCCGGCGTAGAGCGCCGCCTTGGCGAGCTGGATGGCCCGGACATCGTTCTGCGTCACCCGCACTTCGATGTCGCCTCGATGCAGCACGTAGGCGAACGTGCGTCCATCCTCGACAATCCGATCGCTGCGTTGCGCTCCCTCGGCACGGATCACGCCGTCCTCGTCGATGATCCCGGCGAGATACATCTCGGCCACCACCTCGATGATGCCCGAGCCGCAGATCCCCGTGACCTCGGTCGCGGCGAACTCGGGTGCGTCCGACCATGCGTCGTTCCCGATGACGCGGAGCCGCGGCTCCAGGGTGGCGGTATCGATCCGGACCCGATCGATGGCGCCCGGTGCGGCCCGCTGGCCGCAGCTTATCTGGGCGCCTTCGAACGCCGGGCCGGTGGGGCTCGATGCCGCGAGCATCCGTTCACGGTTGCCGAGCACGATCTCGGCGTTGGTGCCGACATCCACGACGAGGCTGAGCTCGTCGCGCAGGTACGGCGCCTCGGAGAGGATGACGCCCGCGGTATCGGCGCCCACGTGCCCCGCCACGCACGGGAGCACGTAGACGCGCGAGCCCGGATGGAGACGGAGATCGAGCGCGCTCGCCGGTATGCCGACGGCACGGTCGACAGCGAGAGCGAACGGCGCCTGGCCGAGCTCGACCGGATTCAGACCGAGCAGGAGGTGATGCATGATCGGATTGCCGACCAGAGTCACGTCGAGGATCTCTTCCGGTGAGACCCCACCCTGCGCCGCCGCCTCGTGGAGCAGCTCTCGAACCGCGGTGCGCACCGCTGCGGTCATCTCCCGCTCGCCGCCGGGGTGCATCATCACGTACGAGACGCGGCTCATGAGGTCCTCTCCGAACCGGATCTGCGGGTTCATCGCGCCGGCCGACGCGATGACCTCGCCGGACGTGAGGTCGCATAGATGCGCTGCGATGGTCGTCGAGCCGACGTCCACCGCGGCCCCGTACACTTTGTCCCGGAAGCCGGGCCATACCGCGATGATGTCGCGCTCGCCGTGCACCGCGACCGTGATACGCCAATCGCCGGTGCGCAGCGCCGCCTGGAGGGTCTCGAGCACCTCGAGGCCGCAACGCAGGTCCTCGAGCCCCCACTCCTTTTGGAGCGCCGCCTCGACCCTTCGCAGATCGCTGGCCGGCTCGTGCATGTCGGGCGGCGCGACCTCGATATAGCGCAGCCGTACTACGGGATCGACGTGGATCGCGTGGACCTCGGCGCGCTTGCGCACCACCTGCCGGTGGACCTGGCTGTCTGGCGGGACGTCGATCACGACGTCTCCGTGGATCTTGGTCGAGCAGCCGAGGCGGCGCCCGGGAGCGAGGGGCGCCCGCTTCTCGTGGTAGCGCCGCTCGATCGGCCCGAACTCGGAGAGATGCTCGGCCCGGGAGCTCACGCCGTGCTTGGCGAAGTCGCCGATGCTCTGGACGACCTGGCAGCGCCCGCAGATGCCTCGCCCGCCGCACACCGAGTCGAGATCCACGCCGAGCGCCCGCGCCGCGTCGAGAACCGGCGTCCCGATGGGAAACTTCCCCCGGCGCCCCGACGGTGTGAAAACGATCCGGGCGTCGTTGGTCTGGGCGTCGTCGGTCCGAGCGTCGTCGGTCCGAGCGTCGTTGGTCCGGGCGTCGTCGGTCCGGGCGTCGCTGGGCCGGGCGTCGCCGGGCCGGGTGTCTTCAGCCACGGCGGCGGCGGCGACCGCTGGTGCGCCGGCCCCGCTCGCCCTCGCTGCCGGGCGCGGGCGGTTCACGGTACTTTGCGATCCAGCGCCTGCAATCCGGATCGTGTCCCATCATGACGTCCGCGGCCAGGCACGTCTGGACGATGTCGCCGTGCAACGGGTTGGTGATCGCCGAGGTCATGCCCGCGGTGATCGCCATCGACAGAAAGGTGCTGTTGATGCCGTTGCGATTCGGCAGGCCGAAGCTGAGGTTCGATGCTCCGCACGTCGAATTGACCTTCAGCTCCTCGCGCAGGCGTCTGAGGATGTGCATGACCTGCCGGCCGGCCTGGTTGATCGCCCCGATCGGCATCACCAGGGGATCGACGATGATGTCGGAATGCGGGATACCGTGGTCCGCGGCTCGTTCCACGATCTTTCTCGCGACCTCGAACCTGACGTCGGGGTCTTCGGAGATTCCGGTCTCGTCGTTGGAGATCGCCACCACCGCCGCGCCGTGCTTCTTGACCAGAGGAAGGACCAATTCGAGCCGCTCCTCCTCACCGGTGACCGAGTTCACCAGCGCCTTGCCTTCGTAGACCCCGAGCCCGGCTTCGAGCGCAGCGACGATGGACGAGTCGATCGACAACGGCACGTCGGTGATTGATTGCACGAGCTTCACCGCCCGTGCGAGCAGGGCGGGCTCGTCCGCCAGCGGAATACCGGCGTTGACGTCGAGCATCTGCGCGCCGGCCTGCACCTGCGACCGCGCATCCGTCTCGACGCGGGAGAAATCGTCCGCCGCCATCTCCGCCGCGAGCACCTTGCGGCCCGTGGGGTTGATACGCTCGCCGATGATCACGAACGGCCGGTCGAACCCGATGACGACCTCGCGGCGCGCCGAGCTGACCACGGTCTCCGTCAATGCCTGCTCCCCGTGAGGACTCCTGTCGAAATCGGCTCGGGCTCCTCAGGCGGCCGCTCGGCTCACGCGGAAATCGCGCCTCGAATGTTGTGGCGGCGTGCCATGAAGTCCTTCGCAGTCTCGACCGCGACCGCCGCGTCGCGACAGTACGCATCGGCTCCGACCGCCTCGGCGAACTGCTCGTTGAGCGGCGCGCCGCCGACGAGCACCGTGTAGTCGTCGCGCAGACCGCGCTCCTTGAGCGTATCGATGACGACCTTCATGTACGGCATGGTCGTCGTGAGCAGGGCCGACATGCCCAGGATGTCCGGCTGGTGCTCTTCGAGCGCGGCCAGGAACTCGTCGGCGTCGGTGTTGATGCCGAGGTTGATCACCTCGAAGCCGGCGCCTTCGAGCATCATGCCGACGAGGTTCTTGCCGATGTCGTGGATGTCCCCCTTGACCGTACCGATGACCACCTTGCCGATCGTCGCCGCGCCGGTCTCGGCCAGGAGCGGACGCAGGATCGCCATCCCTCCCTTCATCGCGTTGGCGGAGATGAGCACTTCGGGGACGAAGAGAATGCCGTCCCGGAAGTCGATCCCGACGATGCGCATTCCTTCGACGAGCGCATCGTCGAGGACGCGCTTCGCTGACCACCCGCGCTCGAGCAGGATGTTCGTGCCTTCTTCAATCTCTTCCTTCAGGCCATCGTAGAGATCGTCGTGCATCTGCGCGACGAGCTCGTCGTCGGGCAGCGTCCGCAGGTCGAGCTCCTCGTCTTCGCCTGAACCGTCTTCGCGATCGACCTCGTCACTTTGCACGGCAGCGGCTCCTCGGTAGCGTTGCGGCGGATCGAGCCACGCACACATGGCCTTCGATACGTGGTACGTGGCGCGCAGACTATCAGCACGATGCCCTCGATCTGGCGCGATCGCGACACGGGGTTACCGAAATGCGACAGTGGGCCACGGCGGTTCGGATCGATCTCTTTACAGCACCGCATGGCGCACCGCGGCGCACCGCGGTCGTTGGAGCACCGCGGTGAACCTGTTAGCTTCCGGCGCCGCCACGCGCGCCGTGGATTCGGCAAAGGAGACACGCATGAACGACATCGCCACGGACACGAGGATCATCGACGGCAAGGCATTCGCGGCCGGGCTGCGTGCGAAGGTCGCGGCCCGGGTCGCGGCTCTGAAGAGCCGCCACGGCGTCGAGCCGGGGCTCGCGGTGGTGCTCATCGGCGAGAATCCGGCCAGCGAGGTCTACGTGCGCAACAAGGCGAAGCAGACCCGTGCGACGGGCATGCAGTCGTTCGAGCACCGATTGCCGGTGACGACCTCTCAGGATGATCTCCTCGCGCTCGTGCGCCGGCTCAACCAGGAGCCGCGGGTGAGCGGGATCCTGGTTCAGCTCCCGTTGCCGGCACAGATCAGCGCCGACGCGGTCATCGCGACGATCGATCCGGGGAAGGACGTCGACGGCTTCCATACTACCAACGCCGGCCTGCTCGCGGTCGGCGGCGATGGTTTGGTTCCGTGCACACCGCTGGGCTGTCTGATGCTGCTCAAGGATCGTCTCGGCGATCTCACCGGGTTGCGCGCGCTCGTGCTCGGCCGCTCGAACATCGTGGGCAAGCCGATGACCCAGTTGCTCATTCGAGAGAGCTGCACGGTGACCGTCGCCCACTCCCGGACCCGCGATCTCGCCGGGGAGTGCCGGCGCGCGGACATTCTCGTCGCGGCGGTCGGACGGCCCCGAATGGTCCCCGGCGACTGGATCCGGCCGGGCGCGGTGGTCATCGACGTCGGTATCAACCGGATCGATGCGGAGAACGGGAAGACGAGGCTCGTCGGCGACGTGGACTTCGAGAGCGCGCTTCCGGTCGCGGCGGGCATCACGCCGGTGCCCGGCGGGGTTGGACCGATGACCATCGCCTGTCTGCTGCACAACACCGTGCTCGCCGCATGCCGCCGGCACGGAGTCGGTGTGCCGGACGTCTGAGCCACGGCTCCGCCCCCCGCCGCCGATGAGCCCGGACCGGCACTTGCAGGGTCGCCGGTTGCGGACGTATCGCGACGCGACGGACTTTCTCGAATCTCTCGTTCGTACGCCGCCCCGCACGCGATGCGAGCGCGAGAGGCTGGGCCTGTCGCCGATAGAGTCGTTGCTCGATCGCATCGGCAACCCGCATCGCGAACTCGCGGCGATTCACATCACGGGCTCGAAGGGCAAGGGATCGACCGCGCTCTATACCGAGGCGCTGCTCACTGCGGCCGGTCTCCGCACCGGCACCTTCACGTCTCCCCATCTCGAAGACTGGAACGAGCGGATCAGGATCGCCGGGGCGCCAATCGACCGCGCCGGGTTCGTCGAGGCGCTGGAACGGGTCCGGCCGGCCATCGCGGAGCTGCAAGACGCCGATGCGGATGCCGCTCCCGCCTTTTTCGACGCACTGGTGGCCGCCGCGTTCTCGGTCTTCGCCGGCGCTTCGGTGGATATCGCGGTCGTCGAAGCCGGGATCGGCGCGCGGCTCGATCCGACCCGCGTCTGCCGGGCGGTGGCCACCTGCGTCACCGGCGTCGAGCTGGAGCACACCGACCGGCTTGGATCCACGATCACGGACATCGCACGCGAGAAGGCGGCGGTCGCGCGCCCAGGCGTCTCTATCGTTGCCGGTTCCATGCCGGAAGCGGCCCGGGCCGTGCTGGAGCGCAAAGCCGCGCGCGCCGGCGCCCCACTTCTGTGCCTGGGCCGCGACATCATGATCCGTCGCGACGTCACCTCCCGGCCACTCGATTCCGCGCAAATCGACCTGGGTTGCGACATCCCGAGCCGTCACGACGTCACGCGCCGCGGCCACGCCAAGAACCGTAGGGACGCCGCGCTCACCGACTCCCTTGCAGGCGCCGGCCCGGCCGAGATCGCCCTCGCGGAGCGAACCATCCCGGTCGCGCTGCGCCAACCGGGGCGGCACATGCTGGAGAACGCGGCGCTCGCGCTCGCACTCGCGAATGAAGCCGGCGTGTTGAGCCGGCTCGACGACGCGTCGGCCGGGGCTGCGCTCGAAGCCGCAGTGCTGCCCGGACGTGCGGAAGTGCTGCGTGAAGCTCCGCTCGTCATCGCCGACGGCGCGCACACCCGCACGTCGGTCGAGGCCCTGCTCGAGATTCTCGACACCCGAATCCCGGCCAGACTCGTCGTAGTCGTCTCGGTCACCCGCGGGAAGGATGCGGCCTACGTACTGTCACCGTTGGTGCAGCGTGCAGACACGGTCATCGCAACCGTGGCTGAACCCTCGCGTTCGCTCCCCTCGGCGGAGCTCGCAAGCATCCTCGAGGCGTCCGGCCCGTGCGCCGCTATCGCCGGAATTGATACGCCGGCCGATGCGATTCGCGCGGCGGTCCGCCGCGCCGGCCGCGACGGGACGGTTTGCGTGACCGGATCGATGTACATGGCCGGGGCGGCACGCCGCATTCTCCTGACCGCGTGACCGGAACGGTCCGCGGCGGGCGCAATCGAGTTTGCCGTCGAAGTGTGAAAATTCCGTGCCGGCCGTGTCACGAGCGAGCGAACGCGGTCATTCCCAGGCTGCTGTGGCAGAGTCCGGCCCGCGGACTCCATGCCCTTGGCGGGAGGAGTGGCGCCAACCCACGCGAAGAGGACCAAGCCATGATCGAGCTCTACACCGCCGCTACTCCGAATGGCCAGAAGATCCACATCATGCTCGAGGAGACCGGCCTTGCGTATCGCACCCACTGGGTAAGCATCGACCGCGGCGAGCAGTTCGAACCCGACTATCTCGCCATCAGCCCGAACAACAAGATCCCGGCCATCGTGGACGACGACGGTCCCGGAGGCCGCACCCTCTCTCTCTTCGAGTCAGGTGCAATCCTGCTCTACCTCGCCGACAAGAGCGGTCGCTTCCTGCCCGAAGAGCCACACCATCGCTGGGAGACGGTGCAGTGGCTGATGTGGCAGATGGGCGGCTTCGGGCCGATGCTTGGCCAGTCGCATCATTTCAACGCCTACGCCCCGATGCGCCCGGACGGGCCGGTGGTGCTGCCCTACGCGCAGGCACGCTACACCAATGAAGCAGCCCGACTCTACGGAGTGCTCGATCAACGCCTCTCCGGACGGGACTATGTCGCGGCCGGGCAGTACACCATCGCAGACATGGCGATCTTTCCCTGGTGTCGCCTCGCCACGCGCCAGCGCCAGGACATCGAGAGCTTCCCCAATGTCAAACGCTGGTTCGACACCATCGCATCTCGCCCCGCGGTAGCCAGGGACATGCACAAGCTCGAGGACATTGTGGATGGCTTCTCCAAGGAGAGCTGGGAAATCTCCTTCGGGACACGTCAGAAGAGTCAGACTTGAGGCGCGACGTGCCGGCGCAGCACCGGCGCAAGAACACACACTGGAGGGCTCCGGACTCTCACGACGCAAGTGCCGCTTCCAGCATTTCCAGCCGGTCCTGGCCCCAGAACGGCTCGCCCCGGAAAATGTAGAACGGCATTCCGAAGACTCCACGAGCGATCGCCTGCTCGGTCTGATTCTCGTACAGGCGAACCGTCTCCGGTTCATCCGCCGCGGCGAGGAGGGACGGACCGTCGTACCCGTTCGCCGTCGCGATCGAAAGCAATTCCGTGCGAACGAAGGGGAATCGCTCTTCCGCCCAGAGCGCCCGGCTGATGGCGTGAGCCAGAGTGAGAGAGTCCTCGCCGGCGGCCTTGGCCGCGGTGACCATGAGAGCGGCGATTCGCTCATCCGGTTCCTCGACCTCGCCTCGATAGTGGCGGGGCTCCGGCACCAGGGGCACGCCCCGCCATGTGCTCCAGCGGCGGAGCTCCACCAGGCGATATGCCTTGCGCAAGGGCGGCCGTTCCGGCAGCGGTATCGTGCCCGTGGCAGCAAACATCTTGTCGTAGTCGACGACGATGGGGTCGATGGTCACGTCGTTGGCAGACGCAATTGCTCGAAGGCGATCGTTTCCGAGATAGGACCAGGGCGACGCCAAGGCGAAATAGTATTCGATGATTCGAGTGTTCATTGTCGGGTTTACCACTACAATGGATCCCCGCGGCGCGGCAGGGAAAATCGGCCCGTGAGGTGGTCGGACCGGCCCCCCCTACTCCGCCGACACGATCCGCACTCCGAACTCTCGCCCGGCGTCCTCGAGCCATGTCCAGATGTACTGCGCGAAGCTGCGGTGCACGTAGATCTCGAACGCTGGTGTCGCGCTCGTGTGGTGGATCAGAGCCTGACACTTGGCGAGCCTCGACTGGGCGCAGCGTCCCGGTACGAACACGCGGGGATGAAAATCGAGCGGACATCCTTTCGAGAGCACCGCGCGCGCATCGGGTCCGGAGAGGGTGAGGATGGTGCGGCTGTGCGACACGTCGGTCAGCGCCGCGTGCTGTCCGTCGAGTGCATCGCGCAGCACGCGTTCGATGCGCGCAGCGCGGCGATCGGGGGTGACGACGATCCACTCGTCCGGCCCGAGCCAGAGCATGGCCACGTCGCGGTGCCGCGCTGCCGTCAACGGCTCGACGACGGGGTCGAGCCCGAGCACCGCGGAGACTGCGCTCCGGAACTCCGAGTTGGCGCCGTCGCCGCGCAGCACCAGCAGGCCGCGCATCCGGCACTCGCCGAGCATCACACCCGCGCCCGTGTCGCCGGCCGACGCTCTCGCCTCGAGCCCGAGGTGAGCGAGCGCGCTCCGGCGCCGGTACCGCTCAGCCATGCGCGCGCTCCCCATCGGGGTCGAAGAACCGCGGCTCGGTGATGCGCGCGGGTATCGCGACCCGCTCGAGCGGAACCATGACCGATTCACCATGACGATTGCGACCACCCCGGACGAGGGCGAGGGCGATGGATCGACCGAGATTGGTGCTGAAATAGCTCGACGTGACGTGACCGATCATGCGCATCGGACGCTCGCTCAAGGTATCCACGATCTGGCCTCCCTCGGGCAGCACCTCCTCCGGGTCGTCGGTCAGGAGTCCCACGAGCTGCTTGCGGTCCGCTCGGGTGGTGTCCGCGCGGTCGAGCGATCGCTTGCCGATGAAGTCCTTGCGGGGGCTGACGATCCACTCCATGTCCAGATCGATCGGGGTCACCGTGCCGTCGGTGTCCTGCCCGGCGATGATGAACCCCCTTTCGGCGCGCAGGACGTGCATTGCCTCCGTGCCGTACGGGGTGATCCCGTAGCGCTGGCCGCTTTGCATCAACGCAGTCCACAGCGACAGTCCGTAGCCCGACGGCACGCTCACCTCAAAGGCCGATTCGCCGGTGAACGAGACCCTGGCGACCCGGGCCGGAAGCCCGGCAACGTGCCCGTCGCGCCAGCTCATGAACGGGAAGGCGTCCTTGTCGAGATCGATGTCGGTGGTCAGCTCCGAGAGCAACCGGCGTGCGAGCGGCCCCGAGATCGAGGCGGTCGCGATCTGCTCGGTCACCGAGTTGCAATACACGTCGAGCTCGGGCCACTCCGTTTGCAACCACTCCTCCATCCAGGCGAGGACCCGGGCCGCGTTGCCGCTCGTGGTGTGTACGAGGAAGCGGCGCTCGCCGAGCCGCAGAGTGACACCGTCATCGAAGACCATCCCGTCCTCGGTGCACATCACGCCGTACCGGCATCGCCCCACCGCGAGCCTCTTCCACGCGTTCGTATAGATCCGTTCGAGAAATCCGGCCGCGTCCGGTCCCTGGACGTCGATCTTCCCCAGCGTCGACGCATCCAGAATGCCGATGGCGCGGCGCGCGGCGAGACACTCCCGATCGACGGCCTCGCGCATCGATTCGCCGTCGCGGGGGTAGTACCACGGACGCTTCCACTGCCCGACGTCTTCGAAAGCCGCGCCCTGCTCCGCATGCCACTGGTGCATGGGCGTGGCGCGGACCGGATCGGAGAGCCCGCCGACGTCGCGGCCGGCGAGCGCGCCGAACGTCACCGGGGCATACGGCGGACGGAACGTGGTCGTGCCGGTGGCGGAGATGTCGGCGCCGAGCGTCTCGGAGAGGATCGCCAGCGCGTTCACGTTGCTCGTCTTGCCCTGATCCGTGCCCATTCCGGTCGTCGTGTAACGCTTCAGATGCTCGACCGAGCGGTAGCCCTCGCGCGCCGCGAGCGCGATGTCCGCTGCGGTGACGTCGTTCTGGAAATCGACGAAGTGCTTGTCGAGCCGGGGGCTGAGATGGCGCGGGGGAATGGTCCAGAGCAACCGGATCGGTGCCCCCTCGGCGACGTCGACCTTCGGCAGCGGAGTTCCGCCGCGTTTCCGCAACCCGCACGCGGCGGCGGCGGCCTTCCCGGCCTCGCGTCCCTCGGACAAGGCGAACGCGAGCACCTCGGTCCCGTTGCAGCCCCCGATCGAGAACTGCGCCTGACGCGATTCCTCGGGAACGAAGGCTCCCTTCGTCCCGTCGAACGCGAGCCGGCCGCCCGATTGAGAGAAGAGATGAATGGCCGGATTCCAGCCGCCGGACATGCACACGAGATCGCATCGAACCTTCCGATCTCCGCCGGCGTACGCGGACGCGGCAGCGTTCAGCGCCGCAACCGAGACGCCGGTCACCGCCCTCGTTCCTCGCACGTTGGTGACCGCATGTCCCGCCAGCAGCTCGATGCCTCGCCGCCGCAACTGCGAGCGCCGGGTGTCCGACAGATCCACCCGGACGTCGACCAGGGTCACGCGCAGGCCGGCGTCGGCAAGATCGATCGCGGGGTCGTAGGCGGTGTCGTTGTTGGTGAATACCACCGCAGTGGCTCCGGGGCGCACCGCGTACCGGTTGACGTAGCTCTGGGCCGCCGATGCGAGCATCACGCCCGGGCGGTCGTTGTTCCTGAATACGAGCGGGCGCTCGTGCGCCCCGGTCGCGAGCACGACCTGCTTCGCGCGCACCTTCCACAGGCGCTGGCGGACCCGGCCGCGCCGCTCGCGATGCGGGAGATGGTCGGTGCGGCGCTCGAGGACGGTGAGGTAGTTGTGATCGTAGTATCCAAGAGCGGTAGCTCGCGGCAGAACCCGAACGTCTTCCATCGCCGCGAGCTCGGACATCATGGCCGAGAGCCACGCGTGCGCCGGCGCGTCGTCGATCGGTTGACGGGTGCCGAGCAGGTGGCCGCCCGGCTCGGGCCGCTCATCGACCACGAGCACCCGGGCGCCGGTCCGGCCCGCCGCATGAGCCGCCACGAGCCCGCACGGGCCGGCGCCGACCACCAGGACGTCGCAGTGCGCGTAGGACTTGTCGTAGGTCTCCGGATCCGGTCCGGTCGGGGCATGTCCGAGCCCCGCCACGCGCCGGATGAAGTACTCGTACTTCATCCACCATTGCCCGGGCCACATGAAGGTCTTGTAGTAGAACCCGGCGGGGATCAGGGCGGAGAGCAGACCGTTCACCGCACCGGCGTCGAACCTGACGCTCGGCCAGCAATTCTGGCTCGCGGCGGCCAGACCGTCGTAGATCTCCACCTGCGTCGCCCGCGCATTCGGCTCGCCGGCGGCGCCGATGCCGAGTTGAACGAGCGCGTTGGGCTCCTCGACCCCATCGGTGACCACGCCGCGCGGACGGTGGTACTTGAAGCTGCGCCCGATCAGGCGCACACCGTGGGCGAGCAGCGCTGAGGCGAGGGTGTCGCCGGCATAGCCGGTATATCGCTCTCCATCGAACGAGAAGCTGACGGGGCTCCCGCGGTCGATGCGTCCACCGGAAGGAAGCCGGAAGCGCGAGCCCGTCACCGCCTTCTCCCCGGCGCCGCGGATGCATCCGGAGGGGGTTCGCCCATGCGGTACACCGCGGTCATCTCGTGGGTGACGGTGTCGCGTTCGACGTTGAACCACCGCCGGCAGCCGGCATCGTGAACCCACCGTTCACGATGCGGGCCCTTCGGATTGGCGCGTATGAACAGGTAGTCCGCCCACTCGGGATCCGAGAGCGTCTCCGGGCTCCGCGGGCGCACGATGTGCGCCTCGCCTCCGCAGTGGAACTCGCTCTCCGCGCGCGGCCCGCACCAAGGACAGTCGATCAGCAGCATCGCCGGCGCCCTCCCCGACTCAGTGTGCGACCGCAGCGGCGCCGTGCTCGTCGATGAGCGCGCCGCTCGAGAAACGGTCGAGGGTGAACGCGGCGTTGAGCGCGTGGGGCGCATCGTGGGCGATGGTGTGCGCAAAGACCCAGCCCGAGCCGGGCGTCGCCTTGAAGCCGCCGGTGCCCCATCCGCAATTGAAGTAGAGATTTCTCACCGGTGTCTTCGAGATGATCGGACTCGCATCCGGGCAGATGTCGACGATTCCCGCCCAGTGCCGCAGCATCTTCAGGCGGGAGAAGATCGGGAACAGCTCGACCAGGGCGCCCATCTGATCTTCGATGATGGGGAAGCTGCCGCGCTGCGCGTAGGAGTTGTACCCGTCGCTCCCCGCTCCGATCACGAGCTCGCCCTTGTCGGACTGGCTGACGTAGACGTGTACCGCGTTCGACATTACCACCGAGTGGTGGATCGGCTTGATGGGCTCGGACACGAGCGCCTGCAGCGGACGGCTCTCGATCGGAAGCCTGAACCCGGCCATGGCCGCGAGGACGCTCGCGTGCCCCGCCACCACGACCCCGACCTTGTTCGCCCGGATGTAGCCTCTCGATGTCTCGACGCCCTCGATCGCGCCGTGGCGCTGCCGGAGGCCGGTGACCTCGCAGTTCTGGATGATGTCGACGCCGCGCGCATCCGCGCCGCGAGCGAACCCCCACGCGACGGCGTCGTGGCGCGCGACACCGCCGCGGCGCTGGAGCGAGGCGCCCAGCACCGGGTAGCGGACGTTCGGCGAGGTGTTGAGGATGGGAACCATCTCCTTGATCTGCGCCGGCGTGAGCACTTCGGAGTCGATGCCGTTCAATCGATTTGCGTTGACCCGCCGCGACAGCTCGCGCAGGTCGTGGAGATTGTGCGCGAGATTGAGCACCCCGCGCTGACTCAGCATGATGTTGAAATTGAGCTCTCGGGAGAGCCCTTCGTAGAGCTTCAGCGAATGCTCGTAGAGATGGGCGCTCTCATCCCAGAGATAGTTCGACCGGATGATGGTGGTGTTGCGGCCGGTGTTGCCGCCTCCCAGCCAGCCCTTCTCGAGAACCGCGACATTCCTGATCCCGTGCCTCGCCGCAAGGTAGTACGCGGTCGCGAGCCCATGACCGCCGCCCCCCACGATGACGACCTCGTAGGATTGCTTGGGCTCGGGGCTGCGCCATGCGGCCGGCCAGTGCTGGTGATGGCTGAGCGCGTTGCCCGCGAGGGAGAAGATGGAGTATCGCATCGTCGAAGCAGTCCGCCTCTGTTGCCCGCCGCCTCCGTCCGCCGAGTGGCGGGACGGTGTAAGGATACGGGCGCCGGTGTGCTCCGGGAAAGCACCAGCCGACTCGAAAATATCCGCTGCGCGGACCCGGAGCATCGCGATCATCCACCGAGGATGACCCCTGCCGTCAATCGCCCTCGGGCTCGCCTTGCGTGCGAGCTACGACCCGTTCAGGCACCCGTGTCGCCGCACAGAGCCCACAGTTGTCGGTCGCGAGGGTGATACCGTATGCTCGCCCGCCGTCATTTCACACGTTCGGCGGCCTCCGTGCGCCGGTTCGCGGCGCCCCGCGAGCCCGCGGATTCCCCCCGAGCCGGACACCTTTGGGAGCAATGTCGTGAGTCATCTCAGTACCGCCCTCGACGGCGACGGATTCGTCGTCACGAGCGAGCTGACGCCGCCGAAGGGCACGTCGCTGGATTCACTGCTGGCGCGCGCACGCATGCTGAGCCGCTATGTCGACGCGTTCAACATCACCGACTCCCACGCCGCGCGAATGGCGATGGCGCCGATGGCGGTCTCCCACATTCTGCTCGACCACGGGGTGGAGCCGATCATGCAGATCACGAGCCGCGACCGGAACCGGATCGCGATTCAGGCGGATCTGCTCGGAGCCTGGGCGTTGGGGGTGCGGAACATCGCCTTCATGGGAGGCGACCCGCCGAAGAACGGAGACCACCCCGATGCGAAGGGGGTCTTCGATGTCGCATCGGCTGCGATCATCCGTGCCGCCGAGGCCATGAGCGGCGGAACGGACATGGCCGGCAATCCCCTGGACGGCTCGCCGGATTTCTGCATCGGCGCAGTGGTCAACCCCGGAGCGAAGAACCTCGACGCGGAGATCGAACGGATGGTCGAGAAGCGCGATGCGGGCGCGACGTTCTTCCAGACCCAGGCGGTCTACGACCCGGGCGCATTCGAGCGGTTCGTGAAACGCGTCGAATCGCTCGACGTACGCCTTCTCGCCGGAATCATCCCGGTGAAGTCCCCGAAGATGGCTGCCTACATGAACGAGCACGTGCCGGGCATCGACGTCCCGGATGCTCTGATTCGGAAGCTCGCGGACTCGAGTGACCGGGCCGCGACGAGCAGCGAGATGGCCGCGGCGGTCATCTCGGAGATCCGCCCGATGTGCCGGGGCGTGCACGTGATGGCAATCGGATGGGAGGACAAGGTGCCGGGGATCCTCGAAGCGGCCGGGGTGCGCTGACCATCGGAAGATGGCGCGCGGGCTCATATAATGCGCCGCCCGGCCCGCTGGTGCGGCCGGAGCACTTCCCTTTCAAGTCACCAGGAATCCGAATCATGGCAAGCCATCTGTTCACGAGCGAATCGGTCTCGGAGGGACATCCGGACAAGATCTGCGATCGAATCTCCGATACCGTCGTCGACTTGTATCTTGGCGCCGACGCCGGGGCGCGCGTTGGATGCGAGACGCTGTGCACGACGAACCTCGTCGTGGTCGCCGGGGAGGTACGAGGCCCCGATTCCATCGGATCGGACGACATCGAAGCGCAGGTGCGCGATGCGATCCGCGACATCGGCTACGAGCAATCGGGATTTCACTGGAAGCACGCGAAAGTTCACATCCATCTCCACAAGCAGTCCGTTGATATCGCGCAGGGCGTCGACGCTTCCGGAAACAAGGACGAGGGAGCGGGCGACCAGGGCCTGATGTTCGGGTACGCATGCCGCGAGACGCCGGCGCTGATGCCGGCCCCCATTCACTTCTCGCACCGGATCCTCGAGCGAATGGCCGATGCGCGGCACGCGGGCTCGATCCCTGGCCTCGGACCGGATTCGAAGAGTCAGGTCACGCTGCGCTACGAGGACGGAGAGCCCGTCGCGGCGGCGTCCGTCGTGGTGTCGACCCAGCACGAGGAATCGCTCGGGCAGGAGGAGGTACGAGAGCTCGTCCGCCCCTTCGTCGAACAGGTGCTGCCGGACGGATGGATGTGCCCGGAGGAGGAGTTCTACGTCAATCCGACCGGCCGGTTCGTCATCGGCGGGCCCGACGGCGACTGCGGGCTCACCGGGCGCAAGATCATCGTCGACACCTACGGCGGCGCGGCGCCGCACGGCGGTGGCGCGTTCTCCGGCAAGGACCCTTCCAAGGTCGATCGATCGGCCGCGTACGCCGCGCGGTACCTGGCGAAGAACGTCGTCGCCGCCGGGCTGGCCGAGCGCTGCACGATCCAGGTCGCCTACGCCATCGGGGTCTCGAAGCCGCTCTCCGTCTACGTCGATACCGGCGGTACGGGGCGCGTCGGCGAATCGAAGCTGTCGGACGTGCTGCAGGAGCTCGTCGATCTGTCGCCGCGGGGCATCCGTGAACGACTCGGTCTCAGCCGGCCGATCTACAGCCGCACCTCCGCGTACGGCCACTTCGGCCGCGAGCCCGACGCCGACGGCGGTTTCTCCTGGGAGCGCACCGACCTCGTTCCCGAACTCAAGAGCGCGTTCGGGGCTTGAACCGCGGGCCGCGGCCGCGGGTGAAGACTCGCCCCTCTTCGCGCCCGGAAACGCGGCCACGGGTGAACACCCACCCCTCTTCGCGCCCGGAAACGCGGCAGGGATGCGAGAGAGCGCCCGTCCGGCGCCGGATGACGTATCCACCGGCTCTTGTGCCGAGAGAACGACCGACCCACCATGAAGGGTGAACCATGACGACCAACGAAGACTTCAAGATCAAGAGCTTGGCGGATGCCGAGTGGGGACGGAAGGAGATCGCCATCGCCGAGACGGAGATGCCCGGTCTCATGGCGTTGCGGGACGAATACGGCGCGGAGCAGCCGCTCGCCGGGGCGCGGATCGCCGGATGCCTGCACATGACGATCCAGACCGCGGTGCTCATCGAGACCCTGATCGCGCTCGGCGCCGAGGTGCGGTGGAGCTCGTGCAACATCTTCTCTACGCAGGATCAGGCCGCGGCGGTGGTCGCGGCAGCCGGCATCCCGGTATTCGCCTGGAAGGACGAGTCGGAGGAGGAGTTCTGGTGGTGCATCGATCGCACCATCGAAGGCCCCGGCGGTTGGCGGCCGAACATGATCCTCGACGACGGCGGCGATCTCACCGCCGTCATGCACGAGAAGTACCCCGAGCTGATGGACGGAGTACGCGGCTTGTCGGAAGAAACCACGACCGGCGTACACCGACTCTACGAGATGGAGAAGGCCGGCACCCTTCGGGCTCCGGCCATCAACGTCAACGATTCGGTCACGAAGTCGAAATTCGACAACCTGTACGGATGCCGCGAGAGTCTGGTCGATGGAATCAAGCGGGCGACCGACGTCATGATCGCCGGCAAGGTCGCCGTGGTCTGCGGGTTCGGCGATGTGGGCAAGGGTTCGGCGGAGAGCCTGAGGAGCCAAGGCGCGCGAGTCGTGATCACCGAGATCGACCCGATCTGCGCCCTTCAGGCGGCGATGCAGGGATACGAGGTCCGCACGATGGACGAAGTTGCGCCGATCGGGGACATCTTCGTGACCGCGACCGGCAACGTCGACGTGATCACCATCGACCACCTGCGCCAGATGAAGGATCGTGCGATCGTGTGCAACATCGGCCACTTCGATTCCGAGATTCAGATCGAGGCGCTGCGCAACTACCGGTGGCACAACGTGAAGCCGCAGGTCGACGAGGTCGAGCTTCCGGACGGCCGCCGGCTCATCGTTCTCGCCGAAGGAAGGCTCGTCAATCTCGGCTGCGCGACGGGGCATCCGAGCTTCGTGATGAGCGCCTCGTTCACCAATCAGGTGCTCGCGCAGATCGAGCTGTGGAAACATCCCGAGCGCTACGACCGACGGGTGTACGTGCTGCCGAAGCATCTCGACGAGAAGGTCGCGGCGCTGCACCTCGACAAGCTGGGGGTCAAGCTCACGAAGCTGAACGAGAAGCAGGCGGAATACATCGGAATCGACCCGGCCGGGCCGTTCAAGCCGGAGTACTACCGGTATTGATGGGGAGGACAGGACCATGAAAGAAGCACGCCGCCACCACGATATGGGCGGGCTCGAGGCCGGTGTCATCGATCACGATGAACACGACAAGGCGCCTTGGGAGAAGCGCGTGGACGCTCTCATGGTGCTCCTCGGGCAAAAGAAGATCATCAGCGTGGACGAGCTTCGCCGGGGTATCGAAGAGCTGGGGGCCGATGCCTACGACCGCTACGGCTACTACGAGCGGTGGATGGCGTCCATGACCAACCTCCTGCTCGAGAAGAAGATCATCGGGGTCAGCGAGCTCGGTGCGCGCATGGCCGAGATCGAGGCCGGCCGGCGGTACGAGCTCCGATGATCGGCCCGGCCGCGAAGTTCACCCCGGGCGAACGGGTCCGGGTGCGCGAACGCTTCCCGCCCGGTCACGTGCGCACCCCCTGGTACTGCCGCGGGAAGACCGGCGAGGTCGAGCGGATTTGCGGGCGGTTCCGCAACCCCGAGCAGCTCGCATACGGCAACAGGGAAGCGGCGCACGAGGTGCTGTATCGAATCGGCTTCGCGAGCCGCTCGCTTTGGCCGGACTACGACGCAAGCGAGCACGACCGTGTGGAGATCGAAATCTACGAGCACTGGCTGGAGCCGGTCTCGGAAGACGTAACGGTCTCGGGAGACGTGAAATGAGTGGACACGAACACCCCGGCGGACAGGCCCACGGGCACGACCACGGACACGACCATGGGCACGGACACGGCGGGTACGACGTGGACCCGACCCATCACCATCCTCCCCAGCCGGACCTCGAAGATACCCCCCTCGCCTACCACCAGGTTCTGCAGATGGCGGTGGCCTCGCTCCTCATCGAGAAGGGGATCTTCAGCGCAAACGACATGCGCGCCCAGATCGAGCATATGGATGCCATCGGCCCGGCCCGCGGGGCGCGGCTCGTGGCCCGCGCCTGGACCGACGACGGCTTTCGCGAGCGTCTACTGGCCGATTCGAAGGCAGCCGCGGCGGAGCTCGGCATCGACCTCGGACCCATCCCGATCCTGGTGATGGAGAACACCCCCGAGACCCACAACCTCGTGGTGTGCACCCTGTGCTCGTGCTATCCGCGCTTCCTGCTCGGCCTCCCTCCCGACTGGTACAAGTCGCGGAGTTACCGCAGCCGCGCGGTGCGCGAGCCCCGGCAGGTGCTGGCCGAGTTCGGGACCGAGATCGGCCCTGACCCGGACATCCGGGTCCACGACAGCACCGCCGACATGCGCTACATGATCCTCCCGATGCGCCCGGCCGGCACCGAGGGCATGAGCGAGGAGAAGCTGGCATGCCTGGTCACCCGGGACAGTCTCATCGGGGTGACGATGCCGCGCGCGGGCTGAGCGTATCTCCCCTCGTCGGCGCGGCCCGGGCATCGGCGAGTCGCCGGGAGATGGGCCGAGTATCACCAGGAGTGGGTTGATCGAAGTCGCACTGCCGTACGGCCAAACCGACTCGGTGCAGCCGCGACACAATTCCTCGTGGACTGCGTTCAGTTCCTCGCTCGCCAGGCTCGGCGCTCCGAATTTCAAATGCGCAGGCCGCGAACCCGACTGATTTCGCGGTGGAGAAACCCGTGACGCGTCTGGAATCGTGAGGGCTATTCCACAATGCTCACCCGGCGGGGACGATCTCTGCGCCGAACTCCGCCGCTTCGTCCTTGAGCATCTCCCACATCGCGAGCCCGAAGCTGCGGAAGACGTAGAGGCGGAACTCCTCGTCCCCAGTCTTCACGACCTGGGCGTTGAGGGGGCCGGCCAGGGTCACGGCGCTGTCACCGGCGCGCATCGCCTCGACATCGATGGGACAGAGCTTCGCCAGCAGGTCCGTCGCCGCCGGCCCCGACACCTGCACGACGGTTCTGGCGTGGCTCAGGTCGGTGGTGCTCGCCCCGTGGGAGCGGAGCGCCGTCTCGATATGCTCGACCAGCTCGCCCGGATTCCGCTCGGTGCTCACAGCGAGCCACTGGCTTGGTCCGTTCCACGCATAGCTCACGGCTCCGGCATCGAACGTCCGGTTGGGGGTCACGTCCGCAACCGATGCGCCGAGCGTCTCGGCGAGCACGCCGGGCTCGGGTGCCCCGTTCACCTGAACCATCGAGCGCGGCCGGCACTCCGCGAGCACGACACCGGGGGCATCCTCCGCACGCGCGCCGAATTGTCCGGTCCGATAGTGGCCATCGAGCGCGCTGCGTCTCGCTGGTTCGCTCATGTCACCTCCTTCGCGACGAAGTCCGGAGAATGCCCACCTGCTCTCGGCCGGGAATCGTGCCATCCGGATTCCGGCTCCCCCGGTCCGCGTCGGGGACAATCAACGAAGCGAAGCCCCGTTCGACAATCCGTCATTCCCGATCACTCCTTCGGACGCCGGTTCTCGGGATCGATGAACACGTGATCGGTGATGCGGACGGGAACGAAACTCGACGTGACCGGCGACGCAGCGTAGAGCTCCTTGCCCTTCCAGTCCTCCGCGTCCTCCATCAGCGCCAACCCGATGTAGCGTTCCAGCGTCGGGCTGTAGCAGTTCGAGGTGATATGGCCGAGCATCGGCACCGGCCTCGGCACGGTCGGATTCCACACCAGATGGCTGCCGCGCGGGACCGCTTCGCCATTCTCCGAGACGAGTCCCACGAACGTCTTTCGCTTCCGGTCGCTCGCGCGGAACCGTTCGAGCGAACGGCGGCCGATGAAGTCCTCATCCTTCTCCATCCGATCGAAGCCGAAATCGGCGGGAATGGTCCGCCCGTCCAGCTCGTTGGGGACCACGTGCCCCTTCTCGATGCGCAGCACGCTGAGCGCCTCGGTGCCGTAGGTCACCACGTCGAACGGCTCGCC
>JAKZYK010000386.1:0-3047 GCA_047514485.1 Gammaproteobacteria bacterium | reverse complement strand
GCTTGATGGAGACGCACACCGGGACATTCCGGACACCGAAATTGCGGGTGCCGGCTTGCAACGGCTACGCTGGCGGCGGTATGAGATCGAAAGCTATCTCATTCACCCGGACGCGCTCGCCAATTTCGTCCAGGCAGTGGTCGGGGTCGACTACGCGCCATACGTCGACGACATGCTCGACTACATGCAACGCAAGTTTCCCCCGGATGTCTTCAACGACCCACTCGGGGAGCACGAGTTCCTGAACGTGACGAAGGCACGCACCCGGCTCATCCCTCCGTTGCTCGAAGCAGCCGGCATCCATGGCCTGCCCTACACCCGCTACGACGAGATCGCGGCCGGGATGCTCCCCGAGGAAATCCATCCCGAGGTGGTCAAGAAGCTCGACGCGATCTGCAGCGCCTTCGGGGTCGATCCGTGAATGCGCGCGAGGTTCCCGAGCCGATTCTCAACTCGCCGTTCGCGGAGCCCGAGGCGTACTGGCGAATCTCGGAGCACGATCCACCTGAGCGACGCCAGGGCCGGCGGCCCGCGATGTACTTCTACCGGCGGCCGGGACGCGATGCGTCGGAGGATCGGCAGGGTGCCGGAATCGCGATTGAGCTGAAGCTCGTCAACCGAATCCGCACCAAGCTCGCCGAGTGGCGACCGCTGGCGCTCAAGGGCGAGGGCGGTGTCACCCGGACGACCATGGAGCTGCTGCGCCACTGGCACCGGGACGGGCGACGCCACCGGCTGTTCTTCGCGCAGCTCGAGGCCGCCGAGACGATCATCTTCCTTACCGAAGCGCGGGCGGACTTCCTGCAGGGCATCGACGTGCCGCTCGACCAGCCCGGCGAAGAGGCAAGGGCGGCCGGAATGCGGGCCTTTCGCCGCTACGCCTGCAAGATGGCGACCGGCAGCGGCAAGACCACGGTCATGGGCATGCTCGCGGCCTGGAGCATCCTCAACAAGGTGACGGATCGAGGCGACGGGCGCTACTCGGATGTGGTGCTCGTCGTCTGCCCCAACGTGACGATCCGCAACCGCCTGGAAGAACTCAAGCCGCAAGGGGGCGAAGCGAGCCTGTACCGGACGCGCGATCTCGTCCCCTCGCACCTCATGCCGCAGCTCGCTCGGGGGCACGTCCTGGTCACCAACTGGCATGTGTTCGAGCCAAGGACCATCCAGGTCGCGAGGCAGTCGGCGAAAGTCCTCCGCGCCGGGCGCGAGGTCCGGACCCGGGAGACCATCCGTCTTGGTCCCAGGACGACGACGGTGCGCGGGACGCGCTACCTCACCCCGGAAAATCTCGATCTGCAGAAGGCAACCGGCTTGGTCACCGTGCTCGACGAACACCAAGACCGGCAGGGGAACCTCAAGTCGGTCTCTGTGGAATCATTCCGCTACGTCGAGAGCGACGCGAAGCTGATCGAACGCGTGCTCGGCCGCGAGATCGGCGGCAAGGGCAACATCCTGGTCATGAACGACGAGGCCCATCACGCCTATCGCATCCGGCGCCCGGAGCCGGACGAGGACGAGGAGGACCTGTTCGGCGAGGAGGACGACGGCGAGGAATTCTATAGGGAGGCCACGGTGTGGGTCGACGGCCTTGACCGCATCCACAAGCACCGCGACATCAATCTATGCGTCGACCTCTCGGCTACGCCCTACTATCTGGGCCGGGTGGGGCAGGACGCCAACCGGCCATTCCCCTGGGTGGTGAGTGACTTCGGGCTTGTCGACGCAATCGAATCCGGCTTGGTGAAGATTCCGCAGCTCGCGGTTCGCGATACCAGTGGCAACACCGTTCCCGGCTACTTCAACATCTGGCGCTGGATTCTGCCCAAGTTGACGCCCGCGGAACGTGGTGGCCGGCTCGCCAGGGTGAAGCCGGAGGCGGTGCTCAAGTACGCACATGTGCCGCTCGCCATGCTCGGCGGGCTCTGGGATGTGCTGCGCGAGGAATGGGAACAGCGCGAGGACGAGAGCCGCCCGCCCGTATTCATCATCGTTTGCAAGAACACCGCGCTCGCCAAGGTCATCTATCGATGGCTCGCCGAAGACGACGCACCGGTGGGGATTCCGCCGGCGCGTCTCGACGAATTGCGCAACGTCAACGGAGACATGCGCACCATCCGTGTGGACTCCAAGGTGGTGCGCGAATCCGACGGCGGGGAATCGAAATCCGACGCCGACCGGTGGATGCGTCTGACGCTCGACACCGTCGGGAAGACCGACTGGCCGAGGGACCGGCAAGGTCGACACCTCTACCCGGAAGGGTTCGAGGCGTTGGCGCGGAAGCTCGAACGGCCCCTCCATCCGCCCGGCCGGGACGTGCGCTGCATCGTCAGCGTCGGGATGCTGACCGAGGGATGGGACTGCAACACCGTCACCCACATCATCGGGCTCCGACCGTTCATGTCGCAGTTGCTTTGCGAACAGGTCGTCGGCCGAGGGCTGCGCCGATCCAGCTACGCAGTGGGAGAGGATGGCAAGCTCGGCGAGGAGGTCGCGAAGATCTTCGGCGTTCCGTTCGAGATCGTGCCTCTGAAGGAGAATCCCACGGTCAACGGGCAGAAGCCGCCACCGAAGATTTGGCGCATTCGGGCAGTACCCGAGAAGGCGCATCTGGAGATTCGTTTCCCGCGTATCGAGGGCTACACGCAAGCGATTCGGCATCGGGTGACGGTGGACTGGGAGAGTATCGCTCCGCTTCGCCTCGACCCGATGGACATACCGCCCGAGGTGGAGGTGAAGGCGGGACTGCCCAGCAACACGGGCCGCCCGTCGCTGGTGGGGCCGGGGCGCCTCGAGCGTATCGACTTGAACCCTTACCGCGAAGGCCAGCGCCTCCAGCGGCTGGTGTTCGAGATGTCGCGGGATCTGACACGGGACTACCTCCGGCAACCCGGCTGCGACGCGCCGGCCCACGTTCTCTTCACCCAGCTCGCATCCATCGTCGCCCGCTACCTTGGCGAGAAGGTCCGGCCCATCGCGCCGGCGCGGGAGGTCGATGCCTTCTTGTCGCCCTGGTATGGGTGGCTGGTGGAACGGCTTGTTGCCGC
>JAKZYK010000385.1:0-3581 GCA_047514485.1 Gammaproteobacteria bacterium | reverse complement strand
GATGCCTCCATCATGCCGCTGATCCCGTCCTGCAACCTCAACTGCCCTGCCCTCATGATCGGCGAGAAGGCCGCCGATTTGATCGCTGGCCGCCCGCCGCTGCCTCCGTCGAACCTGCCGTACTTCGTGGTGCAGGAGTGGAAGATGCGGCAAAGATAAGCGGCGGTGAAGCCCGGCTCCGAGACGGGAACGGCCGAGACGAAGCGCCTTTCATTGTCCGCGCCGCCGAGGAGTCGTTGCAAGACAGGTCCGCAACCGCTGCCGGGAAACCGGCAGCCACACGCACCTTCCCGAACCGGAGCACCTCGCCGGAGCCGGCGTGCGCGGTGGCGCCGAGCACGCGGCTGCCGCTCCCACTGAGCGGTGTCGGGCGAGCGTTACCGGGCGCTGTATCCGCCGTCGATGAGGAGATCCGCACCGGTCATGAACGACGATTCGTCGCTCGCGAGAAACACCGCGCCGGCCGCGATCTCCTCCGGCCGGCCGAGCCGGCCGATGGGATGGGTCGGTCCCCATTCGGCTTCGGCCCGCTCCAGTGTTCCGAACCGTCGCTCGAGCCGAGCCGTCGCGGTGCCTCCGGGGGAGAGCGTATTGACGCGAATGCCTTCCCCGGCGTGATCGAGGGCCATCACCTTTGCAAGCTGGATAAGCGCCCCCTTGGTCGCGCAGTACGCCGACTGCCCGTCGTAGGCGACGCGCCCCATCTGTGACGCGATGAGGATGATGGAGCCCGACGCCTGCGCCCGCAGGTGCGGCAGCGCGTGCTTGCAGACCAGGAATGCACCGGTGAGATTCACGTCGAGCGCATCCCGCCAGTCGTCTTCCGAGAGCGCATCGACCGTGGCCTGCGGGGTCACCGCCGCCGCTCCCGCAACTACGATGTCGAGTCCCCCGAACGCATCGACAGCGGCGGCGACCCCGGCGCGCACCGAAGTGGTATCGCGGACGTCGCACCCCGCGGCGTTCGCTCGCCTCCCCGCACCGTCGAGCGCGGCCGCGATCGCGGCGGCCGCGCTTTCGTCGATATCGAGGCACTGCACCGCCGCGCCTTCGGCCGTGAATGCCCGCGCGATCGCCGCACCGATCCCCCGGCCCGCTCCCGTGATCACCGCAACCTTGTTTTCCAGCCGTCGCATGGTGTTCTCCTCGATCGGATACTTGCGTTTGACGGATTCGCCTGCCGGCAGATTGATTCCCTACGGAATCGAAATCCCATACCAGATTCCGAGGCCGCACCGGATGAGTCCATGACCAATTTATGACGCCAGGCGAGCCCGATGCGCTATTCTCGCAGCCCGTTGACCAGGCGCGCGACTTCCGGGGGGGGGGAAGGGAACGCCGTGAAGATGACTCGGGACGAGTTCCTGCGATGGGGACACAAGGCGATCACGTTGCTCGGCATGTCCGGGGTCGGCAAGACGACGCTCGCGAACAAGCTCCCGAAGACCGATTGGTTCCACTACTCGGGGGATTACCGCATCGGCACCAAGTACCTCGCCGAGCCGATCGTCGACAACGTGAAGCGCGCGGCGATGCAGGTGCCTTTCCTGCGCGGGCTCCTGTGCAGCGACTCCATCTACATCCGCAGCAACATCACCGTCTATAACCTGGAACCGCTTTCGACCTTTCTCGGCAAGGTCGGGGATGCATCGAAAGGCGGGCTCACCTGCGAGGAGTTCCTTGCCCGCCAGCGCCTGCACCACGAGGCGGAGATCAGTGCGATGCGCGATGTCGTCGAGTTCGTCGAGAAGGCCCGCGACATTTACGGATACGCTCATTTCATCAACGACGCGGGTGGCAGCGTTTGCGAGCTCGACGACCCCGAGACGATCGAGGTGCTCGCCGCACATACGATGATCGTGTATATCCGCGCCGACGAGAGCATGGAGCAGGAGCTCATTCGCCGTCAGAGGAGTCACCCGAAGCCGCTCTACTACGGCGAGTCGTTCTTTCGCCGCTCGCTTGCCCTGTATCTCGAGACGGAAGGTCTCGCCTCACCCGATGCCATCGATCCGGACCGGTTCGTGCGCTGGATTTTCCCCCGCCTCGTCGAACGCCGCCGGCCCCGCTACGAAGGGATCGCCTCCGCCTATGGCTACACCGTCACCGCCGCCGACGCCGAGACGGTGCGTGACGAGCGGGATTTCATCGATCTCACCGCCCGTGCCATCGACGTCGAAGCCAGCGCCGTCGCCTGAGCCTCCCGATGCCGCTCGTCGCCCACTCCGATCTTCCGAGCTTCGAGCGGCTGCGCTCGACCGGGCAAGAGGTACTGGCGCTCGAGCGCGCGCGGCATCAGGACATCCGGGAGCTGCACGTCGGGTTGCTCAACATGATGCCGGACGCGGCGCTCGAGGCAACCGAGCGGCAGTTCATGCGCCTCGTCGGATCCTGCAACCGGATCACGCAGATCTACGTGCATCCGTTCGCCGTCGATGCGGGCGCGCGCGGCCCGAAAGCGCGCGAGTATCTCGATCGCTACTACGAATCGTTCGACGACGTGCGCGCCTCCGGCCTGGACGCTCTCATCATCTCCGGCGCGAATCCGGCGCAGCCGGAAATGGAAGACGAGCCGTTCTGGGAACCCCTCGTCGAGGTCATGGAGTGGGCGGCCGAGCACGTCTGCTCGGTGGTGTGCTCGTGCCTGGCGACGCATGCGTATGTGAAACATTTCCATGGAGTCGCGCGCCGGCGTTGTCTCCCCGGCAAGCGCTGGGGCGTATACGAGATTCGCAACATCGCCGGCCATCCGCTGCTCGCCAACTTGAACACCCGCTTCGATGCGCCGCACTCGCACGTCTACGAGGTGACGCGCGCGGATGTCGAGCCGGCCGGCGTGCGGGTGCTGAGCGAGAGCGAGGAGGCGGGGATTTATCTCGCGGTGAGCGCCGACGGCTTCCGCTTCGTGTTCTTCCAGGGCCATCCGGAGTACGACAAGGTGAGCCTCGCGAAGGAGTACAAGCGCGAGGTGATCCGCTTCGTTGCCGGTGAACGCGAGACCTATCCGGCGTATCCCGAGCGCTACTTCGGCGCGTCGGCCCGCGCGATGCTCGATCGCCATCGCGGCGAGGTAGTCGAGGCGATGGCGCGCGGCGCGGTGCCGCCGGCGTTTCCGGACGCCGAGCTCGAGCCGCGGCTCGACAACACCTGGACGGATACCGGCAAGGCGATGTTCAACAACTGGCTTGGGCTCGTGTACCAGCTCACCGACGCCGACCGGCGAATGCCGTTGATGGCGAATCTCGACCCGGACGATCCACTCGGACTCAAGAGCGCATGAACATACACGTGAGGCGAGTACCGCGACTGCTGGCAGCCATTGCGCTCGCTGCGCTCTGCACGGGCGTGGCGGCCGGCTCGAACCTTCCGGACGGCTATCCCGACCACGCCTGCGGAGAGCGGCCGGAGGTCCCGGAGCGCCCGGAGAAATTCGAGACGGAGGAGGCGATCGCCGAGTACAACGCGAAGGTCGACGCCTACAACGCCTCGATGGAGCGCCTCGTCGCCTGCGTGCGCGAGTACGTCGCCAACGCCGCCGCCGACATCGAGCAGATACGGAAGCGCTCCCGGGAAGCGATCGA
>JAKZYK010000384.1:0-3887 GCA_047514485.1 Gammaproteobacteria bacterium | reverse complement strand
TCGTCGAACACCGGGGTGATGGCGGTCACGTCCGGCAGATGGGTGCCGCCGTTGTAGGGGGCGTTCACGCAGAACACGTCGCCCGGCTTCATCCGCCCTCGGTTCTCGCGGATGACGGTGCGGATGCTCTCGCTCATCGAGCCGAGGTGGATCGGGATGTGCGGCGCGTTCGCGACCAGATTCCCGTCGGGATCGAAGATCGCGCAGGAGAAATCCAGCCGCTCCTTGATGTTGACCGAGTACGCGGTGTTCTCCAGGGTCAGGCCCATCTGCTCGGCGATGGACATGAACCGGTTGTTGAAGACTTCCAGCATGACGGGGTCGCAGTCGGTCCCGACGGCGGACGCACGAGCGAGCGTCACCACCCGATCGAGGATGAGATCGCCGCTTGCGGCGAGGCGGGCCCGCCAGCCGGGCTCCACCACGGTTGTGGCGGTGGACTCGAGAATGACCGCGGGTCCGTCTACCGCATCGCCGCTCTCGATCGCTTCGCGCCGGAAGAGCGGCGTTTCATGCTCCGCGCCTCCAACGTGGACGGCGACCGTCGCCACGGGCTTCAGTTCCGAGGGCCGGTCGCCACCGCCGGTCCGGGTCGCGAACGGATTCGGCGCTTCCTCCACCGCACCCACCGCCTCCACCGACGCGGCCTCGATGATGAGCGCCTTCTCCGGCATCACGAATCCGTAGCGGCGGCGGTGGGCGTCCTCGAATCGGGCCTTCATTTCCTGCGAGGTACCTGCCTCCACCAGATCCGGGGTATCGGTCCCTTCGTAGCGTACGTGGGCACGGCGATGGATGTCGATGCGTCCCGGCGCGATGCCTTGGTGGAGGAGTTCCGCGCGCGCCTCTTCGGCGAGCGTGTCCAGCGCCTCGCCCAGCGCCACCGTGCCGTCGACATCGAGCCGGACCTCGACCGCACGATCGCGAAGCGCCCGCACATCCGCCAGCCCCATGCCGTACGCGGACAGCACCCCGGCGAAGGGATGGATCATGATTCGGGTGATTCCCAGCGCATCCGCCACCAGGCATGCATGCTGGCCGCCCGCTCCCCCGAAGCTGTTCAGGGTGTAACCGGTCACGTCATAGCCGCGCCGCACCGAAATCGACTTGATGGCGTTCGCCATGTTGTCGACCGCGATCCGCAGGAACCCTTCCGCCACCTCGACGGGAACCGGCCGGCGGCCGGTCCGCTCTCCGATCTCGTCGGCGAGGGCGGCAAACTTCTCGGCGACTGCGTCGCGGTCGAGCGGTTCGTCCTGGTTCGGCCCGAAGACCCGCGGGAAGAATTCCGGTTGCAGCTTGCCGAGGAGCACGTTGCAGTCGGTCACGCACAGTGGACCGCCCCGCCGGTAGCAGGCCGGACCCGGATCCGCTCCGGCCGACTCCGGCCCCACTCGGTATCGAGCCCCGTCGAACGAACAGATCGACCCGCCGCCTGCCGCCACCGTGTGGATCATCATCATCGGGGCGCGCATGCGCACCCCCGCCACCACGGTCTCGAAGGCGCGCTCGTAGGCGCCGTCGTAGTGGGCGACATCGGTCGAGGTCCCGCCTATGTCGAACGAGACGATGCGCCTGTAGCCCGCGTGCGCCGCAGTCTCGACCGCACCCACGATACCGCCTGCCGGTCCGGACAGAATGGCGTCCTTGCCCTGGAACAGCCTGGCGTCGGTGAGGCCGCCGTTGGACTGCATGAACATGAGCCGCACGCCTTCGCCGAGCTCGTCCGCCACCTGGTCGATGTAGCGGCGAAGGAGGGGCGAGAGGTAGGCATCCGCGACCGTGGTGTCACCGCGGCCGACGAGCTTCATCAGCGGGCTCGTCTCGTAGCTGGTAGACACCTGGACGAACCCGATTTCGCGGGCGAGGTCGGACAGCGCGAGCTCGTGCTGCGGGTGGCGGTAGCCGTGCATGAACACGATGGCGACCGACCGGATCCCGTCCGCGTACGCCCCGCGCAAGGCGGTCTCGGCCCCGGACCGATCCAGGGGAACCAGAACCTCGCCGTTTGCCGCCACCCGCCCGTCCACTTCCGCCACACGTTCGTAGAGCATCTCGGGGAGGGTGATGCGAAGGTCGAAGAGATGCGGGCGGGTCTGGTAGCCGATGCGAAGCGCGTCGCGGAAGCCCCGGTTGACGACGAGCAGAGTACGGTCGCCCTTGCGTTCGAGGAGAGCATTGGTGGCGACCGTGGTGCCCATCTTGACGCTGTCGACCCCCTCGACGGCGGCGCCGGGCGTGACGCCGAGAAGCTCGCGGATGCCCTGGATCGCCGCGTCCCGGTAGTGTTCGGGGTTCTCGGAGAGGAGCTTGTGGGTGAGGAGGACGCCGTCGGGACGGCGGGCGACCACGTCGGTGAAGGTTCCCCCCCGATCGATCCAGAACTGCCAACCCGGCCTTCCGTCGTTCATCGCGCCCTCCGTCCGGATGCTGAATGGATGCGGCGCGGATTATCCACGGAACCGATGCCGAATTGGCATCGTTGCGAGCCTGGCGGACCCGGTCGGCCTCCGGTAGCCCGCTCAAAGTGGATGAGATCTCACCGGTACTTGTGGGTGTATGCAATATTGATTAACTTGAATACACCGTTTGCCAGGAGGCCCTGCCATGCCACGCACGACAACGATGACGGTTCGCCTCAGCGGTGCGCTCTGTGACTTCGTCGCGGCCAATGTGGGCGAGAACGGGTCCTACGAGAACATCAGCGAGTACATTCGTGACCTCATCCGCCGCGACAAGGAGCGGGCGGATCGGGAGGCCTTCGATCGACTCAAGGCCGAGCTGGCGCGGGCTTTCGCGGCGCCCGATGCCTCGTTCCATCCGCTCTCGGCTGCAGAAGTCATCGCAAGGAACAAGGCGCGGACCGGCGCATGACACGGATCCGGGTCCAGGAAGCGGCCTCTCTGCGTATCGACGAGATCTACCGGTATTCCCGGGAGCAGTGGGGGGCGGATCGGGCCGATATCTACATCTCCGGGCTGTTCGAAGCGTTCGACCGGATCGCATCCGGCGGCGTTCGCTCCCGTCCGATCCCCGCCGAGTTCGGGGTGGGTGGCTATTTCTTCCAGTACGAGAGGCACTATGTCTACTGGAAGAACCTGAGAAACGGAGACATCGGTATCGTCACCGTCCTGCATGAACGCATGCATAGGATTGGTCGGCTTCGGGAGGATATCGAGATGTGAGGCTTCGGACGGGACATCCCCGACCGGCGCGCGTACCATTTGGGCCGAATTCACGCCTGCACCCCCGGAGTCACCAATGAGCGTTCCTGCAGAAGCGATCGCGTCGATCGTCGACGAGCTACGCGAGTTCCTCTCCGACCGGGTCTCCACCGCCGCGGCGGTGCGCGAGCAGCATGGCCATGACGAGTCCTATCACCGCACCGCGCCTCCCGATGTCGTCGTCTTTCCCGAGAGCACCGATGAGGTGGTGCAAATCGTGAGCCTGTGCGCGCGGCACCGCTGTCCCATGATTCCGTTCGGAACCGGTACGTCGCTCGAAGGGCACGTCCAGGCGCTGCACGGCGGGGTCTCGATCGACGTCACGAGGATGAACGAGATTCTCGAAGTGAACGCCGATGACCTCGACTGCCGGATTCAGCCGGGCGTGAGGCGCAAGCAGCTCAACGTGTACCTGCGCGACACCGGTCTGTTCTTCCCCATCGATCCGGGCGCCGATGCGTCGCTCGGCGGGATGACCGCGACGCGCGCCTCGGGCACGAACGCAGTGCGCTACGGGACGATGCGGGAGAACGTGCTGGGGCTGACCGTAGTGCTCGCCGACGGACGCATCGTGAAGACCGGGGGGCGGGCGCGCAAATCCGCCGCCGGCTACGACCTCACCCGGCTGTTCGTGGGCTCCGAGGGCACGCTGGGCGTGATCAC
>JAKZYK010000383.1:0-8726 GCA_047514485.1 Gammaproteobacteria bacterium | reverse complement strand
TCCGGCCTCAATCATCGCGCGTGCATCGCGTCCAGCCCGCTTCGCCGGCGCCCCGTTCGCCTCGCGATGCGGCAGCACCCCGGCAATCCACGCGCCGGCGGGATTCGCGCCTTCGTCCAGCGTGCCCAGGGTGGTGGCGGTCAGATTGGCGAGGCACGCGGCGAGGCCGTGCAACGCAGCCGAATCGCGATGATTGACCGCCTGCGGTCCCAGCAGGATCGTGCCGCGGCCGGCATCGAAGAGAATGCGCGCGATGCGCTCGGCGTCGGAATCAACCTCCACGCCAGCCGCCAGGGCCGCGAGACCTTCCGGCTCCTTGTCGGTGAGCCGCGCGGCGGCCGTCGCCACCGCGGCGAGCCGGCTCGCGAGCTCCGACGGTGCGTCCACGATCCGCGCCACGGGCGCGATGTTCAGGTCGTGAGCCATCACGTCCAGATACATCACCGAAGTCCCGGCGAGGCTCGCCTTGCGAAGCCGGTGGTTGACGATCGGATGCTCCTTGCGGGTGCAGGAGCCCACCAGCAGCGCCGCGTCGAGCCGCTCCAGCTCGTCCACCCCCATGCCGAGGGACGGATAGCCCGGCGCCGCATCCTGGTCCGAGAAGTCGCGCTGGCGGACGCGGTGATCGACGTTGGCGCTGCCGATGCCCCGCACCAGCTTCTGGAACAGGTAGAGCTCCTCGACCGTGCAGGAGGCCGAGGCGAGCGCGCCGACCGATTCGCCGCCCTTCTCGGCGACGACTTGCCGCAGCCCCTCCACTGCCGCCTCGAGCGCTTCCTCCCAGGACACCTCGCTCCACGCCCCGTCGCGCTTCACCATCGGCGACAGTACCCGGTCGTCGCTGTACAGCCCTTCGTATCCGAAGCGGTCGCGGTCAGAGATCCAGACTTCGTTGATGGACTCGTTGGCGCGCGGCACCACCCGCAGGACCTGGCCTCGGTACACATGGAGGTGGATGTTGGAGCCGACCGGATCGTGCGGGGCGATGCCATCGCGCTGCGCCATCTCCCAGGCGCGGGCGCGGAAGCGGAAGGGCTTCGACGTGAGGGCCCCGACCGGACACAGGTCGATGACGTTGCCGGAGAGCTCCGAATCGACGCTGCGGGTGATGAAGGTGCCGATCTCCATGTCCTCGCTGCGGCCGGTGGCGCCGAGCTCCGGCATCCCGCCGATCTCCTCGCCGAACCGCACGCACCGCGTGCAGTGGATGCAGCGGGTCATGTCGGTCGCGATCAGAGGACCGAGATCCTTGTCCTCGACCGCGCGCTTGCGCTCGTTGAACCGCGAGACGTCGCGGCCGTACCCCATCGCGACGTCCTGCAGCTCGCACTCGCCGCCCTGGTCGCAGATGGGACAGTCGAGGGGATGGTTGATGAGGAGGAACTCCATCACCGACTTCTGGGCGTTGCGCGCGGTCTTCGACCGGGTGAACACCTTCATCCCGTCCATCACCGGGGTGGCGCACGCGGGCAGCGGCTTCGGCGCCCGCTCGACCTCGACCAGGCACATGCGGCAGTTGGCCGCCACCGAGAGCTTCTCGTGATAGCAGAAGCGCGGAATCGGGATGCCGTTCGCATCCGTTACCTCGATGAGCATCTGACCCTTGCGCGCCCGGTAGGCGTGGCCGTCGATCTCGATGCTGAGCGTATCCTCAGACATGAATATCGATCGCTCGAGGGAGAACGGGAGGTATCCGGTGAGTCAGGCCGTGTGCGAGAGAAGCGACTGGGTTACCGATTCGGGCGCCGGGCGAAGCCTCCCGGTGGCGCGAGTATACTGGAGATCCCGCCGGTAGCGAGACGAGCATCCGCCATGAAGCAGCCTGCCACGACGCACACCGGACCTCTCGGCTCCACTTTCCACGTCCTGCACGCTGACGCCGAGACCGTCACCGCGCTGGCCGCCATCGACTGGAACCGGTATTTCCGACGGGTCTGCCTCGACCCTGTGCGCGGGCTCATTACCCTGATGTCGCCCTCGTTCCCCCATGAGAAGCTGTCCGACTACCTCGACCACGTCGTGGATGTCGCGGGCGAAAAGCTCGCCGGCACGGTGGAAGTGCTGCGCAGCACCCGTCTTCGGAGGCGGAGCGATCCTCCCGGCACGGGGATGGAGCCCGACTGCGCGTTCTATCTCGGCGAGCACGCCAGGGACTTTCGCGCGGCTTTCGCCGAAGGGGTGGAGGCAGCCGACGCCTTCATCGAACGCACCGCTCCCGACCTGGTGGTCGAGGTCGAGATCACGCATGCCGACGAGGCCAAGACCGAAGGCTACGCCGAGATGGGGGTGCGGGAGCTGTGGCGGCTGCACGGCTACAAGAAGTCGTGGGAGTTCCGGGCGGAGTTCCTCGCCCTGCGTCCCGGAAGCGTGCCGCGCAAGCTCGACGCCTCGGAGATTCTCGAAGGGCTCACGCCGGACGACGTGCGCGAAGCGGTGGCAGGGGTGCGGGACGGCGAAACCCGCAACGATCGGACGAAGGCAGTGGAACGCATCGTGCAGCGACGCCAGGACGGCAGCGTGCGGGTACGCGAGGAGCCGGCGGCCTACCCCGCGGATCGGAATGATCCGGAATACGATCCGGGCGCGCGCGCCGCTTCCGCGAGCGTGCACGGCGAGTATGCTCTTTCGCACCGCACCGGGAAGCACGCGCCATGAGCCAACCTGTCACCACCTACACCGGGCCTCTCGGCTCCACTCTCCACGTCCTGCGCGCCGACGCCGAGACCGTCGCCGCGCTCGCCGCGGTCGACTGGAACCGACACTTCAGCCTGGTGTGTCTCGACCCGATACGCGGGCTCATCACTCTCATGTCGGCCTCGCATCTTCATGGGCTCTTGTCCGGGATGCTCGACGACGTCGTGGATACAGCGGGGAGCATCCTTGCCGGCGCGTCGAGGGGGCTGCGCCACAGCCGGCTACGAGGGCGGGATGAACCTCCTGGCACGGGGATGGAACCCGACGGCTCGTTTTACCTCGGCGAGCGCGTCAGTGGCTATGTCGCGGCCCTCGCCGAGGGGGACCAGGCGGCCGACATCTTCTTCGAGCGTACGCCGCCCGACCTCGTGTACGAGGTGGAGCTCATGGATGCCGACAAAGGGAGGATCGAACGCTACGCCGAATTGGGGGTGCGGGAGCTGTGGCTCCTGCATGGCCGCAAGGACACATGGGAATTCCGGGCGGAGTTTCTCTCCCTGGGTTCCAGAAGTGCGCCGCGCAAGCTCGACACCTCGGAGGTGCTCGAAGGATTCACCCCGGAGGACGTGTACGAGGCCGAGGCAGGGCTGCGGCTCAGCCCGACTCTCGCCGATCGAATGGAAGTGGTGAACCGCATTGCACGCAGGCGCGGGGGCGACAGCGCGCGCGTGCACGAGTCAGCGGCGGCGTGTGACAGGGCGATCGAATCCATGAGGGCTCTCCGGCGCGAAGTGCTGGACGGCATCGACGGCATTGACGAATCGAGGGCTAATCGGAATGCGGACGACTGGTCCGGATTTCTCGCCGATGGGCCTTTGCACTGAATCCTCCAGGCGACATCCAACATGATCGCCTGCTGAACTTGAAGCTCCTGACAGGGCTTCGGAGGGAAGCGGCAGTGTGTGGATACGCGAGGAGGAAACGGCATATTCCGGGGACGGAGCCCAACTGGAGAACGGCGGCTCGACGACTGAATGAGCGATCCCATTCAACCTCGGAGCCGCGCTCGACGAGCCGCGCGTATGTGATCCGGAAGGTCACGGCGGGCAGCGTGCTGACCCCTTGCGCCGACTCACCCCAGTGAGCTTGTCTATCGCATCACCCGAACGGTTCGCTTGGCACATTTGCCGGGAGATGCAATCTCCAGCGTTACACTACCGGCGTCCGCGAGCGACAACCCATGCGCATCTAAGGCCCCTGCACGTATGGCACTGAGTTTCGACAGGAAGAAGAAGATCGCGATCACGGGCACCGTCAATTGCGGCAAGACCGTATTTCTGACCTCGTTGCTTTGGCAATTGGAGGAACACGAAGACGCTCGCTTCTTCCTTCCCAGGATAAGTCTCAGCGGTTTTCGCGAACGTCGCCGCAAGGACCGTTCGCGGGAGGAAAGATTCCCGTACGACAGATATCGGGATGCCTTGGCGGAACGGGGCCAGTGGCCGCGAAAGACGCGGGACTTCCATCGATACCATTGCGAGATCGACCGTAGCGATTGGCGGTGGTGGACACAGTCGTTGGAATTCCTCGACTTTCCCGGAGAGCGCATAGCGGATGCGGCGATGATGGTGTACGACGACCATGGCGACTGGTCGGACCGCATGTTCGATCACTTCGAGAGCAATTCGGGCTATAGCGAGGTGGGACAACGGTTTCGTCAGGACCTCGAGGTGAACGAGATATCCGCCGATGCGGCCGTGAAGGCCTATCGACTCGCGTTGGCACGTTTCATACGAGACTACAAGCCACTGGTGTCGCCGTCCGTCTTTCTGCTCGACCGCACAGGCGTCGTTGCCAGAAACGACCACGAGGAAACGCTGGCCGCGGTGCGGCGGTGTGGACTGGATGAGGGAAGTCAGTTTGCACCCCTGCCGAAGTCGGCCCGGGAGGCCAACCCGAAACTCGCCAAGACAATGCAGCGGCACTATCGACAGTACCGCAAGGATATGGTGCTGCCGCTGTTTACGGACCTGATGACGGCTCAGAGCCTGGTCGTACTGGTCGACATACCGTCACTGCTTGTTGGCGGCGTGGGGCGCTACAACGACAACCGCCAGATCGTGCTTGATTTGATCGAAGCCATGCGTAGCGATTCCGTCGGCGGCCGAATTCTGAAGCGGCTTCGGCTTCAGAGTTCATTGGATCGAATCGCCTTCGTTGCGACAAAAGCCGATCTGGTGTCGCGGAACGACATTGAGAACGGCCGCTTGGAGTCCTTGCTGAAGCAGATGAACGCACGCGGGAAGAAACTGTTGTCTCCGACGATCGACGTCAAGTGGTTCATCTGCAGTGCGTGTCTCTCGACCACGGCCGGCAAGACAGCGCACACCCTGACCGGCATTCCGATGGTGGACAATGCAGATCGGCAGGAGATGGAGTTTCCGGTGTCGCCACTACCAGAATCTTGGCCGGATGACTGGTCGCCGATGGAGTACTGCTTTCCGGATGTCCTTCCGAGAGCTCGACGGAACGTCCAGATCCCCCCCGATCACATGCGGCTGGACACTGTGTTCGACTTTATCCCGATGCGCTGATGGCCATCGAAGACATGCCGCCCAACGCAGAAGGGCCGGACGTATCGGTGCAAGCATCCCTGCGCGAGGGCGATCACGGGCTGGGCATCCCGCGCTCTGCACCCGTCGGCGCACGGGTTCTGAGCCGGGATGAGGCCAGGGAACACCACGAACGGCAGACCGACGAGCTCCGGCGGGAATTCGAGCAGAAGCTTCGGCAGCTCGACCCCGCGACATCGTTCACGTGGCCGGCAGGTGTTCGTCGCGTCCTGACGTGGACCGTGCTGGCCGTTGCTTCCCTGTTGGGACTGATCGTTGTCGGTCAGGGCGCGGCGTTGATCCGCGATATCGAGGCGCTGCCGGCACCGTTCGACTGGATTGCCGGAACGAGCGCCGTGGGCTTCACGGCCATCCTGGGCTGGCTGATACTGAAGCTGGGATGGTTCGTGATGAACCTGCACCGCAGCCCAAGAGTGAACTTGCATGCGCTGCAACAATTGCAACAACGCCGGCAGTGGCAGCAGCTCGCCGCCGAGCATCCCGAGAAAGCACGGGCCGAGCTGCGGAATTACCTGGAAGGATGCGAACTCCGTGCCGTGCGAAACCGATTGGCCGACGACGAACACGAGAGACTCGAAGCAGCCAGGCAATATCTGTTGACGGAGCCCATGTCTGCAGAGGAGTGGCTGGAGGCGTTCCGGCAACGGTTTCAGTTGATTCTAGACGATGCGGCAAAGAGATGTGCCAGGGAGTACGCGACGAAAGTCGGAATCGATACTGCGCTTTCCCGCATTCCGCAGATTGACCAAGCGATCGTGCTGTATTCGTGCGTGGCGATGATCAAGGAGTTGATGGTCATCTACGGACTGCGCCCGGCATTCGGTCAGACCCCGGTGATACTGGCTCGTTCGATACTGATGATCTATCTGAGCGGTCTGTTGCAGGACCTGTCCGACCGCGCATCCGACACCGTGGCGAACATGATCGACGACTCCTGGACGGAAGTCGCGGGCATGATCGGGCAACGGCCGTTGTCGGCGATAGCTAGTGGTGCGGCCGAGGGAATAGTGAACGGGTTCCTGATCTGGCGTTTGGGAAAGCGGACGATCTCCCAGCTTCAACCAGTGCGGACCTGAAGACCGAGAAGCCTGACCAATCTCGCGCGGGGAGCATCCCCGGGCTCACGCCGCTTCCTTTGCCACCACACCGGGCGGGCAGGTTCCGTGATCGATGTGATACTGGAACTCGTCGCGGAAGTGGCGCAGGAAGCCCTGTACCGGCCAGGCTGCGGCGTCGCCGAGCGCGCAGATGGTGCGGCCCTCGATGTTGTTGGCTACGTCGACGAGCATGTCGAGCTCCTCCTGCCGCGCTTCGCCGCGTTCGATGCGGCAGAGCACGCGGTAGAGCCAGCCCGTCCCCTCGCGGCACGGCGTGCACTGGCCGCAGGACTCGGCGTAGTAGAACCGCGAGATGCGGCGCAGCATGCTGACCATCGAGGTGGTGTCGTCCATCACCACCACCGCCCCCGAGCCGAGTAGCGAGCCCGCCTTCTGAATGGAGTCGTAGTCCATGTCGACCTCCATCATGACGTCGCCGGGCAGCGGGGGCACCGACGAGCCGCCGGGGATCACCGCCTTGAGCCTGTGCCCGCCGCGCACGCCCCCCGCGAGCTCGAGGAGGTCGCGGAACGGGGTGCCGAGCGGCACCTCGAAGTTCCCGGGTCGGTTGACGTGCCCGGACACCGAGAAGCACTTCACGCCGCCGTTGTTCGGCCGGCCGAGTCCCATGAACCAATCGCCGCCGTTGCGGATGATCGACGGCACCGATGCGAAGGTCTCGGTATTGTTAATCGTCGTCGGCCGACCGTAGACCCCGTACTGGGCGGGGAACGGCGGCTTGAACCGCGGCAACCCCTTCTTGCCCTCGAGCGATTCGATGAGCGCGGTCTCCTCGCCGCAGATGTAGGCGCCCGCGCCGAGGGTGGCGTAGAGATCGAAATCGACCCCGGAGCCGAGAATGTTCCGGCCGAGGAGCCCTTTTCCGTAAGCGGACTGAAGCGCCTGCTCGAAGCGCGTGTACGGCTCGTCCATGAACTCGCCGCGGATATAGTTGTATCCGACGGTGGCGCCCATGGCGTAGCCGCCGATCGCCATCCCCTCGACGAGGGCGTGGGAATTGAACCGCAGAATGTCGCGGTCCTTGCACGTTCCCGGCTCGCTCTCGTCGGAGTTGCACACCGCATACATCGGACCGTCGTATCCCTTCGGCATGAAGCTCCATTTCAGCCCCGCGGGAAATCCCGCCCCGCCGCGCCCGCGCAGCCCCGACTTCTTGACCTCGTCCACGACCGCCGCCGGTGGAATCTTCTCCGCGAGGATCTTCCGCCACGCCGCGTAGCCGCCCACCCGCTCGTAGGTCTCGATGCTCCACGGCTCGTCGAGCCCGAGCGTGGCGAAGCACACGGAGTTGAGGGAATCCATGGTCATGGCTCGTCGGGAGTGCACGCACGAACGCAGGCATCGCGTCGAAGCGGCCCGGCACGCACATGCAACGCTCTGTCTTCCGTCCCCGACGATTCCGGAACGCCGCTCGTCGGGATCACGGGATTGGAGCGCGGAATGTGCTGGATGTTCGACACGGTCATCAATCCAGCGCGTCCAGGATGTCGTCGATCTTCTCGGGGGTCAACGACTCGTGGTAGACGTGGTCGACCATCATCATCGGCGCGCCGCAGCAGGCCGCGAGGCACTCCTCCTCCGCCTTGAGGTAGAACCGGCCGTCCGCGGTGCTCTCGCCGACCTTGATGCCGAGCTTGCTCTCGACGTAGGCGAGGATCTCCTCGCTCCCGCACAGCATGCACGAGATGTTCGTGCACACCGAGATGCTGTGCCGGCCGACCGGGCGGGTCTCGAACATCGAGTAGAAGCTCGCCGCCTCGTAAACCCAGATGGGCGGCAAGTCGAGATAGGCCGCCACCGCGTCCATCAGCTCCTCGGTCAGGTAGCCGTGGTTCTGGTGCTGCGCCTCGCGCAGCGCCGCGAGGACCGCGGAACGCCGCTGCTCGGGCGGATAACGCGTCAGCCAGCGGTCGATCTCGTCGCGGGTGTGCTCGCTCAGCACATGACGTGCTTCGGCAGGCGTCATCGGTTGCGCGATCGAAAGCATGGCTGTGTCGGGCGATTGGGGCATCAGCGGTCGATCTCCCCGAACACGACATCGAGGGTCCCGATGATCGCGACTACGTCCGCGAGCATATGGCCGCGAATCAGCTCGTTCATGGCCGCGAGATGCGCGAATCCGGGGGCTCGCACCTTGAGCCGGTACGGCTTGTTCGCACCGTCCGACACCAGATAGACGCCGAACTCGCCCTTCGGGGCCTCGACCGCGGCGTACGCCTCTCCACGCGGCGTGCAATATCCCTCCGTGAACAGCTTGAAGTGGTGGATGAGGGCTTCCATGTCCTCTTTCATCTCTTCGCGGGTGGGCGCGGTGAGCTTGTGGTCCTCGAGCATCACCGGG
>JAKZYK010000382.1:0-3000 GCA_047514485.1 Gammaproteobacteria bacterium | reverse complement strand
AATCGGGGTGCCGCTCGGGCATCGAAGGGCAGCACGGTAGCACCGGCCGTGATCGCATATTCGTAGCGCTGCTGCAGTTCCTGATCGCCGGCCTCCATGGGCTTTACGAGCACCTCGCCAAGGGTGAGTGCCGACGTCAGCAACTCGTCCTCGCGCTCCATCATGCGCTGCCGGAGCGCCGCAACCTGTTTCGCGCGCCCGTGCCCCTCCACCAGATACACGAACAGGTTGGTGTCCCAGAAGACGCGGCTCATCACCATCCCTCGCGGAGCCGGCGAACGTACGCATCCGCTTCCTCGTCTGCCCAGATCTCCTTGCCCAGACCGTGCAGGGAGAGAATGGGGTCCGCAACCCGACGCTCGCCATTGCGGACGTATTCGTTACGATACCAGTCGATCAGATCACCGTACTCGGGCGGAACGTCATCATCGCGCGGGACGTCCTTGCCCGTCGTGCGGCCCGAGTCACAGGGATCGCCGGGCCTGAAAAGGCGGCGGCGTCCCTTCGAAGTCTCGACCAACATTCGGTAGCGACCGGGATTGGGGGGTTTGTTGGCGACGCAGTGAAGGTAGGCGTGCACCTGGACTCCGGGGCGCAGGGGGGCAGCGCCCGTGACCTTTTCGATCTCGGCGCGCCGGACGATCTCTCCAACCGAGAAATCCCTTTCGTCCGGAAACTGCCGATGGAGAAGTGCGGTTGCGATCCACACCTCATCCGCGACTCGAACTTGGTTAATCATGGTAATTCTTCTTAGTTATCTTGGAAGACCAAAAATACTAATGATGCGGCCCGAGTGTCAACCCGGTACATCGGCGATACGATCGCAGCATGCGGGCACCGGGCCGTCGGGTTTGAGCGGATTCGGCAAGGGTGCGTGGGGCGGATCGACGCCACGGGGGTAGCTTCGCCCCGCGAGGCAACCGGCGATTGGAGATGGAACGGACACTAGGCGCGGGCGGACGGCGATGAACCTCTCTGCATTGGGAAAGCGGCTGACCGGCGAGTCGGGCACGCGCTCGCTCATGGACGACCTCGGCGCGATTGCGACCGCGGGTGGTGGAATCATGAACCTCGGCGGCGGGAATCCGAGCCTGATTCCGGCCGCGGAGGACGTGTTCCGGGCACGCATGCTGGCGTTCATGCAGCGCGACGGCGCGTTCGAACGGGCAGTCGGGAGCTACGACGGGCCGGAGGGAGACCGAGGCTTCGCCCGCGCACTCGCGCAGCTCCTGCGGCACGAATACGGCTGGGATGTGAGCGAGCGCAACATAGCCCTCACCAACGGCAGCCAGGCCGCGTTCCTCGCCCTGTTCAACCTGCTCGCGGGGCCGGGCGAGGACGGACGGATGCGCCGCATCGTCCTGCCGCTCTCGCCGGAGTACATCGGCTACGCGGACCTCGGCCTCACACCGGGTCTGCTCGTCTCACGCCGGTCGACCATCACCGATCTCGGCGACGGACTGTTCAAGTACGGGGTGGACTTCGACGCGCTCGACGATGTCGAGGACATCGGCGCAATCTGCGTTTCGAGGCCCACCAACCCGACCGGGAACGTGGTGACCGACGCGGAGATCGAGCGCCTCGGCGAATTCGCCCGCGTCCGGGACGTGCCTCTGATCGTGGACAACGCCTACGGGCTCCCCTTCCCCGGCATCGTCTTCGGCGATGCGACCCTGGCGTGGGACGAACGGACGATCCTCTGCATGAGCCTCTCGAAGCTGGGGCTGCCCGGAATTCGCACCGGGATCGTGATCGCGAACGAGGACGTCGTCACGGCCCTCGGTGCCGCCAACGCCATCTTCTGCCTCGCGCCGGGAAGCCTGGGGCCGGCGCTCGCGACCGGTCTGGTCGAGAGCGGCGAGGTGCTGGCGCTGAGCCGTGAGGTCATACGCCCACACTACGCAGAACGGGCGGCGCGCGCCGTCGACATGTTGCGCAGCGGGCTCGATGGCTGCGACGCCCGCATTCATCGCCCGGAAGGCGCATTCTTCCTCTGGCTATGGCTGCCCGGCTTGCCCGTCACCAGCGCCGAGCTTTACGACCGGCTCAAGGCGCGAGGAGTCGTGGTGGTCTCCGGCCACTACTTCTTCCCCGGGCTCGAACACGACGACTGGACCCACAAGCACGAGTGCATCCGCATCAGCTATGCCGACGACTGGAACCGGATCGAGCGGGGGCTCGCGATCGTCGTCGAGGAAGTGCGCCGCGCGCGCGACGGTGGTTGAAGGGATGGCTTGCGGGGCAACGAGATTGATTCAGAGCATTGGCCGTTTCATGCGTTGCATGTCGGGTTACGCCTTCGGCTAACCGGACCTACGCTGCCCTTTCGGGCATTTCGTCGCGTGAACTCGTTATCCGATCACGGATGCGGGCGCCCGGGAATCGCGCCCTCGTTGGTGCCCGAAGGTGGCGACGGCGTCCGATTCATGCGGCGAGGAGACGCGCCGCGGTCTCGCGCGCCTGGGCGGCCCCCTCGTCGTCGTCGAGCGCAGCCAGCGCCTGCGCGTACCGCTTCCACGTCCAGGGATTGCGCGGCATGCGGGTAGCGCGCTCGCTCAGCAGGGTGCGGGCGGTCTCGTGCCGGCCGGCACCGAACGCGGCCGCGATGAGGATCTGGTGGAACAGGTCCCTCTGCGCGTGGGAGCCCCCGATGAGCGGCAGCCGGTAGCGAACCGGCGCGAGCACGTCGACGACCTCCGCGTACTCGCCGCGGTACCAGTGCGCGATGGCCCGGCCGAGCGCGACGCCGGCCGTGCGCGTGACCACCTGCTGCGTCGCCGTGCCCTCGGCGAAGGCGCGCATGCTGTCCAGCATCCGTTCGACCGCTGCATCGCGCCCCCCCGCGGCGAGCGCCAGCATGTAGTGCACGTCCGGGAACACCATCTGGTGATCGCCGGTGCGTGCCTCGCACCGCTGCGCCAGCTCGTTCCAGCGATCCCCCACGTCGACACCGCGCTCCTCCAGCCGCCACAGCATCGATGTCGCGTTGCAGATGTCGAG
>JAKZYK010000381.1:0-8857 GCA_047514485.1 Gammaproteobacteria bacterium | reverse complement strand
GCCGCGCTCAGCTTCTTTCGCGCTCCCGGTACAGCACGTAGAGCCCGCTCGCGACGATGACCACGCTGCCCGCGAGCACGTGAAGCTGCGGCACGTCACCGAAGACCGCATACCCCAGCGCCACCGCCCACAGCAGCTTCGCGTAGTTGAACGGCGCGAGGAACGACGCCTGGGTGAACTCGTACGCCCGAATCATGCATACGTGCGCACCGACGCCCAAGGCGCCGATCACCGCGAAGACGACGATCTCGAAGGCCGATACCGGCGTCCAGAAGAAGGGAACCGCGAGGCTGCTGCACACGAACGCGCCGATCCCGGTGAAGAGCAGCGTGGTGAACGGCGGATCGGTGGCGGCGAGCACCCGGGTGGTGAGCTGGAAGAACGCGAAAAAGAGCGCGCTGGCGAGCGCGAGCAGGGCTGCCCACTCGAACATGCCGGCGCCGGGCCGCATCACGATGACGACTCCCGCGAGCCCGACCACCACCGCCCCGATGCGATGCACTCCGACCCGTTCGGCGAGCAGCGGCGCTGCGAGAAGGGTGATGAACAACGGGGCGGCGAACGAGATGGCGATCACGTCGGCGAGCGGCATGCTCGCGAGCGCCATGAACAGCATGGAGATGGTGCCGAACAGCATCGCACCGCGGCCGAACTGCAGCCATGGGCGCCGCGTCGCGAACGCACGGCGACACAAGTCCGGCCGGATCGCCGCGTACCCGAGCACGAGCACCGTAATTGCGAGCGAGTACCCCCACACGACCTGCACGGCGTGCAAGCTCGGGCTCATGTACTTCGCCGTTGCGTCCACGGTGGCGGTGATCCCGTTGGACATCACGAGGAACAGCGCACCGGTGTGCGGATGGCGGATTGAGGTCATCGGGTGCGATTCGGGTGAGGCGGCACGGCGTTCGGAAGGACTGCGCTCCGACCGGGCTCATCCGCCCAGCCTCGCATACGCCGCTCGAATGTGCACTCTCTCCAGGGATGCGATCCGCATCCGGAAGGTGCCGTTCCGGTCGATCGAAGTTCGTGCCCGGCGCTTGGCAATCGGAAGGGCGTGACATCTCTTCCCGAACGGAGCTTCCCGCGGAGAACGATGAATGGCCGGCAAGGGAGAGTTGCTATCATTCAGGACTCATCGACGCCTGGAGACACTGCATGAACTGCCTCGACATCGAACCGCTCAATGCGCCATTCGGCGCCCGGATCACCGGTCTGGATCTGACGGCAGACCTGTCCGAGGAGGTGGTGGAGGCAATTCGCGAAGCGATCGACACCTACTCCTTTCTCTGCTTTCCCGAGCAGCCGATGAACGACAATGCCCATTTCGCGTTCACCCTCCGGCTAGGCGAGCCGGAGGCGGAGCACGTCACCTTGGGCAAGACCGGCAAGGTGGTCTACTTCGGCACCGTCGGCAACGTCGCCGACGACGGCACCAAGCGGGACAACGCGCACCCGCGTACCCGCTACCAGACCGGCAACGAGCTGTGGCACTCGGATTCCTCCTTCCGGCAGGTGCCCTCCTTCGTCTCCATCACCCATGCCTACGAGGTGCCTGGGGAAGGCGGCGGAACCCAGTTTGCGAGCATGCGCAACGCCTACGCCGAGCTGCCGGCCGACACCCAGGCGACGATCGATCCGCTCCACGCGATTCACGACTACGTCTTCTCCCGTACCCAGGTCGCGCCGGTCGATCCCAACCACGCCGCTTCCCTGCCGCCCATCGAGCACAAGCTGGTGCGGACCAACCCGGGGAATGGCCTGAAGAACTACTATGTCGGCTCGCATGCCCGCTCCGTCGTGGGCTGGTCGGGGATCGAGAGCCGCAGGCTCCTCGACGACCTGCTCGAGCGTGCGACCGCGCCCGAGGACACCTATACGCACCAATGGCAGACCGGCGACACGGTGATCTGGGACAACCGCTGCCTGCTGCATCGCGGCTCGGGCTACGACGCCGACCGCTGGCGCCGCCGGATGCGCCAGACCCGGGTCGCCGGCCCCGGCTCGACCCTCGATGAGTAGTGAGTACGGCGCTGATCACCGGCGACCAGATCATCACCGGAGCCCGAGGGGTAGAACCGGTCACCCGGCTTTACAAATTGATGAGTAGGGGCGACGCATGCGTCGCCCCTACTGGCTGGCTGCCCCGTACCACCCCGAGCACTGCGTGCCTCTCGGCGGACCTGATCGTTTGTGTAAAGGTGAATCGTCGGATTTTGATCGGCCCCACTCGAGCGACTATCCGGGAACACGAGACGCTGGTGGCGTATGAGCGGCTCTGTGAGCCACGTTGAGGCACTCACCTGGGCGCGCACAGCGCTGGCCGCAACGAGCGAGACGGCGCGACTCGATGCGGAGGTCCTGCTTGTGCAGGTGCTCGGATGGAGCCGCGCCCAACTCCTCGCGCACCCGGGCGCATCCCTCGACCCCGCTTCGGCACGGCGCTTCGAAGCGCTGGTGGAACGGCGGCGCGGCGGCGAGCCGATCGCATACCTCACCGGCCGCCGGGAGTTCTGGTCGCTCGATTTCATCGTCACCCCCGACACCCTCATCCCGCGTCCCGAAACCGAACACCTCGTCGAAGCCGTCCTCGGTGTCGTGTCACCCGGCGACACCGCGACGATCGCGGACATCGGGACCGGCACCGGAGCGGTGGCGCTCGCGCTCGGGCACGAACGCCCCGGGGCGTTTGTCATCGGCTCGGACCGCTCTCAGGCGGCGGTCGCGGTCGCGCGGGCGAACGCAGCTCGACTCGGCATCGGCAACGTGTCGTTCATCGTCGCCGACGCCTGCGCCGCGCTGGCGCCGGCCCACTGGTCCGTCATCGTGTCGAACCCCCCCTATGTCGCAGAGAACGATCCACACCTCACGACCGGCGACGTACGGTTCGAACCGCCGGAAGCCCTCGTCTCCGGGCCGCGGGGGCTGACCATGTTGGAGACGCTCGCGCGCCAGGGCCCAGCCCGGTTGGCGCGCGGGGGCTGGCTCGTGCTGGAGCATGGCCGCGATCAGGGATCGGCAGTGCGCGCGCTCCTCTCCGGGGCAGGGCTCGGGGCGATCGAGACGGCCCGCGATCTCGCGGGAAACGAGCGGGTGACCCTTGGACGGCGCGCCACGGCAGGGCGATGATCGCTGTCGAGCCGGGGCGGTACTCGGAGTCATCGACGCTGCACGAGTACATGACCCTTGGACGGCACGCTACGGCGGATGATGATCGCAATCGGGCCAGGGCGCAGCTCGGAGCAATTGACACCGAAACGAGCGTGTAACCCTTGGACGGCGCACCCGGGCGGATGATGGTCGCTTTCGGCTTCGAGCCCTCGCCGGGGGGTCACGGCGCATCGTGGCGGAGGATCTGCGGATGAATGAACGACTCGCTGAACGCTACAGCCGTCACATGCGGCTCTCGGAGATTGGCGAGAGCGGACAGGAGCGGCTGAACGCTGCGCGCGTGCTCGTCGTCGGGCTCGGCGGTCTCGGGTCGCCGGTGGCGATGTATCTCGCCGCGTCCGGCGTGGGCCACCTGGTGCTCAGCGACTACGACGTCGTGGAGCTGTCCAATCTTCAGCGCCAGATCGTCCATCGCAACGCAGATGTCGGCCGCAACAAGGTCGAATCCGCCCGGGACGCCCTGCTCGCCCTCAACCCGGAAATCGAAGTCACACCGCTGCACTGGGCGCTGGACGACGACCTCGACGAGCAGGTCGCGGCCGCGACCGTGGTCGTCGACGCCACCGACAACTTCGAGAGCAGGTTCGCGCTGAACGCGGCGTGCTGGCGCCATGCCACGCCGCTGGTATCGGGCGCCGCCATCCGCATGGAAGGACAAATCGCGGTCTTCGATCCGAGGGACCCGGACTCGCCGTGCTACCGATGCCTGTACAGCGACGATGGACGCGCGGAGGGCGAGCCGTGCGCGCTGGTCGGGGTGCTGGCTCCCCTGCTCGGCATCATCGGCAGCGTGCAGGCGGCGGAGACCATCAAGCTGATCGCAGGGTTCGGCACGTCGCTGGCCGGCCGGCTGATTGCGCTCGATGCGGCAGAGATGGAGTGGCGCGAGCTCAGACTCGGCAAGGACCCCGCCTGCCCGGTGTGCAGCGCGGAGACGGCCGGGACGGATCATGTCGGAGCGTGAGCCCCTGCTCGCACCACCGCCCGACTCGTGCATCAAGCAGCCTCGGTGCACGGGCGCGGAGAACACCGAACATTCGTCGCCCGGTTCGCGCGCGCAGGGAACCGTGACGGCAGGAACGCGCCTGCCCCGGCGCGACTGCGATCGGCTCGCCGGCGGGAAATCAAAGCCTTCCGCACGACGCCGCGATTTCGCGCTTCGAAGAAGCGAAGTGTTATCTTTGTCCGCACGCCGGACCTGCACATCCAGTCGGTTTGCGACTCGCAGCTCCCTCGCTTTGCGTCCCGGGGGACATGGGGCCGGCGAAGCGCGGCTCGATGAACGTGCGCGAAGAGGACGAAGGATTCTCCAGTGCGAATCGCGACCTGGAACGTCAATTCACTCAACGTGCGACTGCCGCACGTCCTCGACTGGCTGGACGAGCATCGTCCCGACGTGCTCATGCTCCAGGAGACGAAGCTCACCGACGATCGGTTTCCGGTCGAAGAGCTTCGCAGTGCCGGCTACCACGCGGTGTTCTCGGGTCAGAAGACCTACAACGGCGTCGCCATCCTCTCGCGAGAGGCCCCGGCCGACGCAATCCACCGGTTCCCGGCCGTCACCGACGAGCAGCGCCGTACCATTGCCGCCACCGTCGGTGGGGTGCGCGTGGTGAATCTGTATGTCGTCAACGGGCAGGCTGTCGACTCCGACAAGTACGCCTACAAGCTCGAGTGGCTGAGCCAGGTCACCGAACACCTGCGCACCGAGCTGCGCGAGCACGAGCACACCGTCGTCGCTGGCGACTTCAACATCGCGCCCGAGGACCGCGACGTGCACGATCCCGAGGAGTGGAAGGATTCGATCCTGTGCAGCGGCCCGGAACGCGATGCGCTCGGAACGATCACCGCGCTCGGTTTCACCGACACCTTCCGCCTGTTCGAGCAGCCCGAGCGCTCGTTCTCGTGGTGGGACTACCGGGCTGCGGCGTTCAGACGCAACCGGGGGCTGCGGATCGATCTGGTCCTGGCATCGAGCGGGCTCGCGCATCGCTGCACGTCGTGCCGCATCGATCGGGACGCTCGCAAAAGGGAACGGCCGTCCGACCACGCCCCGGTGGTCGCGGAGTTCGACCTTTGAGGCGACGCCGGGGTCCCGGTTCATGACGAAGCACGGAGCTCCCGGCTCCTTCCTCGCCTCGGGTCGATCGGTAGCCGGTCCCTGACGGCCTGCCCCGCGATGAAGTACGACGATCTCCGCTCGTTCCTCGCGGCCCTGGAGCCGCAGGGAGAGCTCAAGCGCATCACCAAGCCCATCGATCCGTATCTCGAGATGACCGAGGTATGCGATCGGACGCTGCGCGCGGCAGGGCCGGCGCTGCTGTTCGAGTACCCCACAAACCACGACATCCCGGTGCTCGCGAACCTGTTCGGGACCCCGCGACGGGTCGCGCTCGCGATGGGTGCGGATTCGACCGACGCCCTGCGCGAGATCGGCCGGCTGCTCGCGTTCCTCAAGGCCCCCGACCCGCCCAAGGGGATGCGCGACGCCTGGAAGTCGCTCCCGATCTTCAAGCGTGTCCTCGACATGGCGCCCCGTACGGTGAAGTCGGCGCCATGGCACGCGGTGACCCTCGAAGGCGGCGACGTCGATCTCGGCCGCTTTCCCATTCAGACCTGCTGGCCGGACGACGCCGGGCCCCTCATCACCTGGGCGCTGGTCATCACCCGCGGACCGTCCCGCGACCGTGTCAACCTCGGGATCTACCGCCAGCAGGTCATCGGACCGAACCGGGTCATCATGCGTTGGCTCGCCCATCGCGGCGGTGCGCTCGACTTCCAGCAATGGCAACGCGAGCGCCCCGGCGAGCCGTTCCCGGTCTCCGTCGCCCTCGGCGCCGACCCCGCGACGATGCTCGCAGCGGTCACTCCGGTCCCCGACTCGCTCTCCGAATTCGCGTTCGCCGGGCTGCTGCGCGGATCCCGCACCGAGCTTGTCGACGGCGATCTCAACGGGCTGCCGGCCCCGGCCAGTGCCGAGATCGTGCTCGAAGGACACATCGCGCCCGAAGACGACGCGCCCGAGGGTCCCTTCGGCGATCACACCGGCTACTACAACGAAGTGGAGCGCTTCCCGGTGTTCACCATCGCGCGCATTCACCACCGCGAGGCGCCGATCTACCACAGCACCTACACCGGACGTCCGCCCGACGAGCCGGCGGTGCTCGGCGTCGCGCTGAACGAGGTGTTCGTTCCGCTCATCCAGAAGCAGTTCCCCGAGATCACCGACTTCTACCTGCCGCCGGAAGGCTGCTCGTACCGGGTCGCGATCGTCAGCATCCGCAAGCAGTACGCGGGTCATGCCAAGCGCGTGATGCTCGGCGTGTGGTCGTTTCTGCGCCAGTTCATGTACACCAAGCTCGTGATCGTCACCGACGACGACATCGATGTCCGCGACTGGAAGGACGTCATCTGGGCGCTGTCGACGCGCGTCGACCCCGCACGCGACACCACCTTCATCGAGCGATCGCCGATCGACTCTCTCGACTTCGCCTCCCCAGTCCCGGGCCTCGGCTCCAAGATGGGGATCGACGCCACCTCGAAGTGGCCCGGCGAGACCGACCGCACATGGGGCCGGCCAATCGCGATGAGCCCGGAGGTGAAATCCAGAATCGACGCGATATGGGATACCCTCGGGATCGACGGCTAGCGGTCTCCGGCCACCCGATGCCTATCCGCGAGCCATGCGACTTCGCCCGGAACCGCAGCGTGAAAGTGCGACACGGCCCTGGCGCAGGGGCCTCAGCTTGACCGGTTCTATCCTGGCAGGTATTCGGCGAACTGCTTCTCGACGCCTTTGGGGTCGGCGGCAAGGCCCTGGCTGACACCGCCGGCGACGACGCCCGGAAAAATGTCTTCCTCGCCGGCTTCGACGGCGTCGAGCGCCGCGCTGGCGACGTCAATCGGCGCTTCCAGCGGCGGCGGATTCATATTGCCCATGCGGGTGTCGATCGCGGCCGGCATGACCGCGACCACCAGCGTCCCTTGGGCCGCCAGTTCGGCGCGCACGCCCTGGGTCAGCGACAGGGTGGCGGCCTTGGAGGCGCAGTAGGTGCCGATCATCGGCAGATTCACCCGGCTCAGGATCGACAGCATGTTGACGATGGCGCCGCCGCCGTTGCCGCCCAGCACCGGGCCGAACTGCCGACACATTTCCATGGTGCCGAAAAAGTTGACGTCCATCTCGTCTCGGGCGTTCTGCTGAGCGGCGTCGGCGGAGATCGGCTGGTTGTGGTTCACGCCGGCATTGTTGACCAGCAGGGTGACATCGCCGCACTCCGCCGCCGCGCGGGCAATCCGGCCGTGATCGGTAACGTCGATTTCGATCGGCTGCACGCGGCCGTCCGGCGCCTCGTAGCCCGCGGTGCTGCGCATGGCGGCGTAGACCTTCGCTGCGCCCCGCTCCAGGAGGGCGCGGACATAGGCGGCGCCAACCCCGCGATTGGCGCCCGTGACCAGCGCCACGCTGTCTTTCACATTCATGGTCAGTTTCTCTCCCAGTTCGTTCTCCGCTGTCCGGGCAACCCAGTCCGGGTCGACATCGGGCAGCGGGATCGCATTTATGAGCCGGCGAGTATAGGGGTGTCTGGGCGCCGTGAAGATCGCCGCGCAATCGCCCTGCTCCACCACACGGCCGTTCAGCATCACCATGACGCGGTCGCACACGGTGCGCACGACGGAAAGGTCGTGGCTGATGAAGAGCAGGGTCAGGTCCAGATCCAGCCGCAACTCGCGCAGCAGTGCAAGGATCTGCGCCTGGCTCGATACATCGAGTCCGGAGACAATCTCGTCGGCCACCACCAGTCGCGGCTGCAATGCGATGGCCCGCGCGATGCCGACGCGCCGGCACTCGCCGCCGGACAGCTCGTGGGGATAGCGCGCGCCATGGGCCGGGCGCAGCGCCACCCGTTCGAGCAGGGCGTCCACCCGTTTGCGCGCCTCGGCTCTCGTCTGCGCGCGTCCGTAGAGGCGCAGCGGCTGGGCGACGATCTCGGCCACCCGGTGCCGGGGATTAAGCGAGGATTGCGGGTCCTGGAAGATCATCTGGAACTGGGCCCGTAGCGGGCGCAGCCGGTCTTCCGGCAGGCTTGTAATGTCCTGGCCGTCGAACAGGAGGCGACCGGCCGTGGGTGTGTAGAGGCGGACCAGGGTCCGCGCCAGGCTGGACTTGCCGGAGCCGCTTTCGCCGACGATGCCCAAGGTATCGCCGGGTGCCAGCGCAAGATCAATGCCGTGCAGGATATCGACCACGGGCGCGGCGCCGAAGGGCGGCTTGCGGTTGAAGTCCGGCAGGGACAGGCGCAGCCCGACCGCCTCCAGGAGCGCGGGTTCAGCCATCGATCCGCTGCGCCGCATCGTAGGCCAGCGCCTCCTCGTTCAGCCGCACCGTCAGCGCCTCGGGCACCGGCTGCAGCAGGTCGCCGGGGCGGTCGTGGCGCGGCGTCGCAGCCATGAGCGCCCGTGTGTACGCGTGGCGCGGCGCTTCGACGATCCGGCTTGTGTCGCCTGTCTCCAGAACCCGTCCGCAGTGCAACACCGTCACGTGGTCGCAGATCTTGGCGACCACGCCCAGGTCGTGGGTGACGAACAGGATCGACGCGCCTTCCTGCGCCTGCATCTGCTTGATCAGGGCGAGAACCTGGCGTTGCACCGTCACGTCCAGCGCCGTCGTCGGCTCGTCCGCGAT
>JAKZYK010000380.1:0-6327 GCA_047514485.1 Gammaproteobacteria bacterium | reverse complement strand
GCAAAGAGAGGCCGGGACTTGACCAGACTTCGGGCGCTGCTGGAGTCGCTGATTCAGCAGGAGCCGTTGACGGCACGCTATCTCGATCATCCGCTCCGGGGAATCTGGAAAGGCTATCGGGAGGCTCACATCGAACCGGATTGGCTCATGATCTACCGCATCGTCGGCAGCGAGCTGCGACTTGTCCGCACGGGCTCCCATGCCGATCTCTTCAAGGAGTAATCCCACCGCTTCCACGTTCACACCGCTTCCCTTGCAGGCAGCTCCCCGCTCGCCCGGACCGAGTGCCCCGGAGCGATCTCGACGAGCTCCGGCCGCCGATCGCGGCGCTCCGTGAACGGCTCCGGCCAATCGGCCGGATTCGAGACCTTGCCCTCCATCAGCGCGCCGAGATCGAGGCGGGCTGAGGGGTCGGTGCGGGGCACCGCGGCGAGCAGCGCCCGGGTGTACGGGTGCACCGGGTTCTCGAACAGCCTCGCGCGCGGCGCCACCTCCACCAGGTGGCCCGCGCACATCACCGCGATGCGGTCCGCCATGTAGTCGACGACCGCGAGGTTGTGCGAGATGAACAGATACGTCAGCCCGAGCTCGGACTGGAGATCCTTCAGAAGATTCAGGACCTGCGCCTGCACCGAGACGTCGAGGGCGGAGACCGGCTCGTCGCAGATGATGAGCTCGGGGTTGAGAGCCAGAGCGCGGGCGATACCGATCCTCTGCCGCTGCCCCCCCGAGAAGCTGTGCGGGTAGCGGGAGAGGAACCGCGGATCGAGACCGACGTGGCCCATCAGCTCCTGCACGATCGCGGCGCGCTCGGCACGATCGCCGATGCGGTGAATGACGAGCGGCTCGCTGATGATGTCGAACACCGTCATGCGCGGATTGAGCGAGCTCACCGGGTCCTGGAACACGTACTGCGCCTTGCGGCGGAACGCAGCAAGGGCATCGCCTTCGAGATCGAACAGCGAGAAGCTGCCGGCGTCCTCGTGATACGTCGCTTCGCCGGTATCCGCCTCGACGACCCGCATCAGGATCTTGCTGACGGTGGTCTTGCCGCATCCGCTCTCGCCGACGAGCCCGAGGCACTCGCCGCGGCGGACGTCGAAGCTCACGCCGTCGAGGGCGCGGACCGGCGCATCGGCTTTCGAGCCGAGCCATCCCGATTTCCGGCCCGTGTAGGTCTTCGAGAGATCGCGCACCGTAAGCAGCGGCGCGTCCACCCCGACCGCGCGCGCGCCCTCCCGCCCGGTGCGTACGTACCCCTGCGAGGAGCGCTCCACCTCGCGGATGGGGGTCAGGCGCTCGCCGCGATCGAGGCCGATCCTCGGCACCGCGCGCATGAGCGCCTTCAGGTACGGGTGGCGCGGGTCCGAGTAGATGTCCTCCAGCGCGCCGCGCTCCATGAGCCGCCCGTGGTAGACCACCACGACCTCGTCGGCCATGTTCGCCACCACCCCGAGATCGTGGGTGATGAGGAGCACCGCCATGTGGAGCTCGGACTGCAGGTCGCCGATGAGCTTCAGGATCTGGGCCTGAATCGTCACGTCGAGCGCCGTCGTCGGCTCGTCCGCGATCAGCAGCGCCGGACGGCACACCAGCGCCATCGCGATCATCGCGCGCTGGCGCAGCCCCCCCGAGAGCTCGAACGGGTAGCTGTCGAGGGACTTGACGGGATGCGGGAACCCGACCATGTCGAGCATCTCCGCCGCGAGGCCGCGCGCCTCGGCGCGGGTCACGTCGCGGTGCAGGCGCACCGCTTCGCCAATCTGATCCCCGATCGTGTGCAGCGGCGAGAGCGAGGTCATCGGCTCCTGGAAGATCATCGAGATCCGACCGCCGCGGATCTCCCGCATGGCGGCGCTGTCGGGGTCGAGGGCCGCGATGTCGACGCCTTGCGCGTCCTGCGGGTCCGCCCAGAAGCGGATTGCGCCTGCGCTGATCCGCGCCACGGGCGGCAGGATCCCCATCACCGACTGCGAGATCACCGACTTTCCGGACCCCGATTCGCCGACCAGGGCGACCGTCTTGCCGTGCGGGACCCGAAACGAGACCCCGTCCACCGCGCGCAGCATCCCTTGGCCGTGGAGCCGGAACTCCACCCGCAGATCCGAGACCTCGAGGACGTTGCCGCTCATGCCGGATTCCTTGCGCCTGATGTCCAGTGCAGGTATCGAAACGACCCGCGGCCGGCGCCACGCAGCACTCCCGGGCGGCGGAGCCGGAACTTGACTCCTACAGTCAGGACCTCAAGGAGGTCGGCGCTCATGCCGGGCCGCCGATACTCGGCTCTCCGGCCCCCATTCCGAGGGCTTCGAGGTTCGCACGAGTCGTTGGATCAGGCTCCACTCCAAGGCGCGATGCCGCGCTCCACGCGCGACCGGCCAGCTCATTGAACCGCTCCAGCCTCGAATCGACACGCAGGATGGCGGTGCGGCTCCCGACCTTGAGCTCCATCCAGCCACGCGCGCCGTCACGCCGGGTCGAGAAGTAGGCCAGGCGGAACCGCGTGACCTCGTTCCAGGCGATGCACCGGCGCGGCGGTGAAAACCACAGACCGTCCTCGTCGGTCTCGACCCGGATCCACTGCCGGCGCACCACCCCGAGCCCGTAGGCCGCGAAGCCAAGGCTCATCAGTCCGAGGATTCCGACGGTCACGGCCGGCAGATCGAACATCACCAGCGGAGGAAACGACAGCGCGAGCCCGGCCCCGGACACTATGTAGTCCGAGACCATCGCGGAAGGCGGATAGCGGTGTTCCGTCATGCCAGCATCACTGCGCCCCGAGTGAGCCCGACGAGCCCGACGAGCCCGACGAGCCTGCGGATGATACCGCGTCCGCTCGATGCATCGGGCTGCGAACGTCCACCCCGGCCTCGATCGGAGACGGCGGTAGCGGCCTGGTTTCAAATTCTCCCTGGAGGTCAACGGGAGGCATCACCCGACACCGAACCGCGTCCCTGTGTCGGATTACGCTTCACCAATCCGACCTACGCCTACCAATCCGACCTGCGTCCATGTCAGCTATCGCGCTTTCGACGGTTCCGGCGGCTATCATCGTTTCTCCATGACGACGGTGCGCTCACCGGCAGCCCGCGCTCGATTCCACTCGATCGTCTGGCCTCTCGCAATCGCGGAGACGATCGTCTGGGCGGCCATGTACTACGCCTTCCCGGCCCTGCTCCCCACTTGGGAGCGCGACCTCGGCTGGTCGAAGACCGAGCTCTCGATTGCGTTCACGCTCTCCCTTCTGGTGTCGGCATCGCTCGTACCTGTGGCTGGGCGCCTGATCGACCGCGGTCACGCCCGTACGATCTTCACCGGCGGAGCGGCGCTCGGCGCCGTGCTCCTCGCGCTGCTCTCCACCGTCACGGAGCTGTGGCAGTTCTTCTGTATCTGGATCGGGCTCGGCGTTGCGATGTCGAGCACCCTCTACGAAGCCTGCTTCGCGGTGCTGGTGCGCTCGACCGGGGAACGAGCGAGGCGGGCGATCACCATCGTCTCCATCGTCGCGGGATTGGCGGGCACAGTGGCGTTTCCGAGCGCGCACCTGCTGGTCGGAGCGTTCGGCTGGCGCGGCACGGTCCTGGTGTTCGCCGCGGTCGTCGGCGTCGTCGCGGTGCCGCTCATCTGGAGCGCGTGCCGCCGTGCCGAAGCCCATGCCACGGCGCACGCGCCGGCTCCGAGCGCGAGTGCGGCCCAGGCGCTAGCGGTCACCAGGACCGCGGCCTTCTGGCTGCTCGCGATCGCGATCTTCCTCGCCGCGCTCGACCACGGAATGCTCATCTCCCACGTGCTGCCGATCCTCGGCGACCGCGGAATCGACGCGGGTCTCGCGGTCATCGCCGCGTCGTTCATCGGCCCCATGCAGGTCGCTGGCCGCCTGATGCTGATGGCGTCGGACCGGCTTGCGACCACCCGCGCCGCATCCACCGTCTGCTTCGCGATGATGGCGATCGCGGGCGTTTGCCTCCTCAATGCCGGCGCGACGCCGGCCCTCGTGATCGGCTTCGTGGTGCTGCAGGGCGCGGGTATCGGCGTCGCGAGCGTGATGCGTCCGGTCATCACGGCGGAGTTGCTCGGCAGGAGGAACTTCGGGGTCGTGTCGGGGCTGATCGGCCTCATGCACATGAGCGGCTACGCGCTCGGCCCGTCAGTATCGGCGCTCGTATGGGCGTCGGGGGGCTACGATCGGGTGATCACCCTCGCGATCGCGGCGGCAGCCGTCGCGATCGCCGCGCTGCTCGGGGCATGGAGAGCGGGCGAACGCAGCGCGCGGCGGGAACCGTAGCGTATGCACACGCTGCATCGATTCGTCGACGGGCGCCCGCGGCTCGCGGCGGATGCCGGGGTGATCAGCCGGCAGTGCTCGCTACTCGTACAGCGCGATCAGGCACGCCCCCAACCCCAGGTAGTCGGAGTTGGGCAGCGAGAACAGCCGGCGGAACTCGGCGACTGTGAGATCGCCTTCGATGTAGTGGTCGAGAAAAGCACGGCTCGCCCGGTGCATACGTCTCGGCAGCACGCAACCGGCGCTCTCGCGCGGAGCCGCCGCCAGCGTCCCGAACGGCCCGACGGCAGGGGTGATCGCGGCGAGCAGCATCGCGACCTCGGTGTGCCCGCGTTGCCGCGCTCGCTCGAGCGAGGTCGCGCGATGATCGTCGAGCGCCGCGGCACGGGCGCCCTGTGCGATCAACAGCCCTACCGTCTCGCGCTGTCCGCGGCCCGCCGCCCAGTGCAACGGCGTTCCGTAGAACCTGCTGGGAGCGTTGGCGTCCGCTCCGTGCGCGAGCAGCAGCCGGATGGTCTCGAGGTGGCCTTCGCGCGCCGCGTAGTGCAGCGGCGTGACGAGAAACCCCGGAGTCGGCGCGCTGACGCCCGCCCCATGCTCGATGAGCAACGCCGAAAGTTCGGCATCGCCTCGTAACGCCGCGTGATGCAGCGCGGTATTGCCCTTGCCGTCCGTCGCACCGACATCGGCACCGAGCGAGATGACCAGCGCGGCGACATCGAGCCGGCGCATCGTCGCGGCCCAGTGCAGCAGCGTGCGGTCTTGCGAGAGCCTCGCGTCGGGGTCGGCGCCGCGCGCGCGCAGCAGCTCGGCGACCCCGCGATGCGCGCGCAGCACCGCCACGTGCAGCGGCGTGTGCAACCGCTCATCGGGCGGATCGACCGGCGCACCCGCGTCCAGCAGGGCGCGCACGATGGCGGCGCTTCCGGCCTGCGCCGCCCAGTGCAGCGGGGCGCCGTGGCGCCGGCTCACCGCGCCCGGTTCGGCCCCCGCCTCGAGCAGCAGCGAGACCAGCTCCGCGTCGCCCCGGCTCGCGGCCCGGTGCAGCGCGGCGACCACGTTGCGATCGACCGCGTTGACGTCTGCGCCCTCGCGGACGAGAAGCATCGCGAGCTCGCGGTGTCCGTGTTCCTGCGCCCAATGCAGCAAGGCGGTGCCGTCGGCATGCTGAGCGGACGCCGATCCGCCGCGGGCGAGGAGCGCACGGACCGCATCGGCGTCGCCGCGCTCAGTGGCCTCGAAGAGAGCGGCGCGCAGACGCGAGCCGGAGAGCCCGGCGTACACGCCCCAGGCCAGCACCAGCAACAGGGAAACGAGCACGATGGCGAACCGGGTCCGAGCAAGCGTCGGACGCTCGTTCCACCACTCTCCGTAGTGCGGTCCGATCACGGCCGTCCCCACGACGGTCCCAGCGCGAGCCGGCTGGGTCGAGCCGCATGCCTTCGATGACTGCGTCCGCTCACAGTCATCCCCACCACAGTCTCAACGCGCAGCCGCGCCACTCGATGCGTGGGCGGCCTTGAGCTTCGGAATGACACCGGTCGCGATCCTCTCGAACATCGGCCGCTGCTCGGGCCGGGCCGGCCAGTAGAGGCCGATCTCCGTGATTCCGAGCTCCAGCACCCGGCCCACCATGTCAGCGAACGCGTCTTCGGACTCGTAGTAGGCAATCCCGCCGCCGCGCCGGCGCCCGGCGGCGTCGAACATCGTATACGAGCGGGTGAGGGTCGCGGGGTCGCGGCCGATCGTCGCGCAATGCTCGTCGATTCGAGCCGCTCGCTCGCGGGTCTCGGCAAGCTGCGCATCGAAGTCTTCCAGGAAGCTCAGGCTGTTCCACGTATCGGCGTAGCGCGCCGCGCGCTTCAACATCACCGGCCCCATCGCGGCGAGCATGATCGGCGGGCGCGGCAACTGCACCGGGCGCGGATTCATCACCGCTCCCTTGATGGTGTAGAACTCTCCCGTGTATGACGTGACCTCGTTGGTCAGCATCCGATCGACGATCTCGAGGTACTCCTTCAGCCGCGCCACTCGCTCACCCA
>JAKZYK010000379.1:0-2863 GCA_047514485.1 Gammaproteobacteria bacterium | reverse complement strand
GGATTATGCATAAGCCGTCATACCATCCTTTCGGCAATTGATTTGGTGGAGCGAAACAACGTCCTCGGATAAGGCACAAGGGCGCAGTCACTCCGCCGGGCGGCAGCAAGCAGCTCTGCGTTAGGGCCGGGCTCATCACTGCGGCCGATTGACAGGTTAGAATTGCCGCTCCGGGCAACAGCCTCGTTGCCCGGACACCGGAGGCGGAGCCATGTGTGGAATCGTCGGCATCTATCTCAAGAATCCGGAGCTTCGCCCCCGGCTCGGCGAGATCTTCTCGCCCATGCTGATCGAGATGGGCGAGCGCGGGCCGGACAGCTCCGGAGTGGCGGTGTACCGCGAGGGCGACGCGGCACAGTCGGGCAAGGTCATCGCCTACGACCCCGAGGCGGGTGTCGACTGGGACGCGATAGCGAACCGGGTGGCGGCCGAGCTCGGCGGCGAGGTCGACGTCGAGCGGGTGGCATCCCATGTGATTCTGCGTTCGGCGGCCGGGGCGGCGGCGCTGCGCGGGTGGGTCGAGCGCAACTGCCCGGACCTGCGGATAACGAGTTCCGGATCGGTGCTCGAGATCTACAAGGAGGTCGGCATGCCGGTGGACGTGCTCGAACTGTTCTCGATAGCCGAAGCCTCCGGCACGCATGCGGTGGGCCATACCCGCATGGCGACCGAGAGCGCGGTGACCACCGAAGGTGCCCATCCGTTCAATACCGGTGACGATCTGTGCCTCGTGCACAACGGTTCGCTGTCGAACCATCACCGGCTCCGCGAATGGCTGCGCGAGCACGCGGGCATCCGCTTTCAGACCGAGAACGACAGCGAGGTCGCGGCGGGCTATCTCACCTGGAGGCTGAGCCAGGGCGCGACGATCACCGAAGCGCTCGAGGCGGCGATCGACGACCTCGACGGCTTCTATACCTTCGCAATCGGGACGCGCGAGGGATTCTCGGTGCTGCGCGACCCGATCGCGTGCAAGCCGGCGGTGCTGGCGGAGACCGACGACTGGGTGGCGATGGCGTCGGAGTATCGGGCGCTCGCCCGGCTCCCCGGCGTCGAGTCCGCGGCGGTCTGGGAACCGAAGCCTGCGACGGTGTACAACTGGGGCAGCGCCTGAACACGCGGGCGGCCGGGTGCGAGCTTGTTCCAATGCATGGTCCATTTGTACGCGAACGTCCCGGAGCCGGTCCTGAATGCGCGTGTGCGCGGACGAAAGGCCGCGGGCGCGGCATGAATGACGGCGAAAGGAGCGCGTAAAGCGTGGAAACGGTCGATTTGAGCACTGTCGATATCCGGGCACTCAATCAGCGGCTCCAGCGCCGCTCCGGCAACGCGGCGGAGACCTCGTTCGAGGTGCTCCACCCGATGGGACGGCACTCGCTCGCGGTAGGGCTGATGCACACCGTGGACGTGCGGATCCGTGGTCACGCCGGGTACTACTGCGCGGGGATGAACGAGCGCGCGCAGATCGTCGTCGACGGCAACGTCGGGGTCGGGGTCGCCGAGAACATGATGTCGGGAACGGTGCGCGTGCGGGGCGATGCGAGCCAGTCGGCCGGCGCCACTGCCCACGGCGGCCTGCTCGTCATCGAAGGTGATGCGAGCGCGCGCTGCGGGATCTCGCTGAAGGGCGCGGATATCGTGGTCGGCGGTTCTGTCGGCCACATGAGCGCGTTCATGGCGCAGGCGGGCCGGCTGGTGGTCTGCGGCGACGCCGGCGCGAACCTCGGCGACTCCATCTACGAGGCGGAACTGTACGTTCGGGGCACGGTGGAGAGCCTCGGCGCCGACTGCGAGGAGAAGGAGTTCACGGAGGAACATCGGCAGAGCCTGCAAGCGCTGCTCGATCATGCGGGAGTCGATGCCGATGCGGGCACCTTCCGGCGTTATGGTTCGGCGCGCCGGCTCTATCACTTCAAGGTGGACAACGCGGGGAGCTACTGAACCGTGCGAACGCTTGTTAATCGCGCACCGGGTGCGCATGCGCTCGATGACCGGGATCCTCTCCGATGAGCGACGAACGACGCATCAGAGGCTCCGCGACCTTTCCGCCGCACGTCATCGCCGAAATTCAGCGCGCCGGCGCCGAAGGGATCTACTCCATTCGGGGGGCCGGCGCGAAGCGGCCGGTGCCGAGCTTTGACGATCTCGTCTTTCTCGGCGCCTCGGTCTCCCGCTATCCGCTCGAAGGCTACCGTGAGCAGTGCGCGACGAACGTCACCATCGGCGCCCGCCATGCATCGAGGCCGATCGAGCTCGCCATTCCGATCACCATCGCGGGCATGAGCTTCGGAGCGCTCGGCGCGAATGCGAAGCGCGCGCTCGGGCTCGCTGCGACCGCGATGGGGACCAGCACCACGACCGGTGACGGCGGCATGACCGACGAGGAGCGCGAGGCATCGCAGACCCTCGTCTACCAGTACCTGCCCTCGCGCTACGGCATGCGGCCGGATCAGCTTCGCCGCGCCGACGCGATCGAAGTGGTGGTGGGACAAGGGGCGAAGCCCGGGGGCGGGGGGATGCTGCTCGGGCAGAAGATCACCGAACGCGTTGCCGGGATGCGCACCCTGCCGGCGGGGATCGATCAGCGCAGTCCGTCGCGTCATCCGGACTGGACGGGGCCCGACGATCTCGAGATCAAGATCCGGGAGCTTCGCGAGATCACCGGCTGGGAGAAACCGATTTACGTCAAGGTGGGTGCGACCCGCACTCACTACGACGTCACGCTCGCGGTGAAGGCGGGGGCCGACGCCGTCGTTGTTGACGGAATGCAGGGCGGCACCGCGGCGACCCAGGACGTATTCATTGAAGACGCGGGCATACCCACATTGCCCGCGGTCCGGCTCGCGGTCGAGGCGTTGAAGGA
>JAKZYK010000378.1:0-14078 GCA_047514485.1 Gammaproteobacteria bacterium | reverse complement strand
CGACGTTCTGTTCAGCGTCTTCCTGTTCGACGACACCCTGCGAGTCGTCATATTTCACCAGGACGCGCAACTGTGTATCGAGATCTCCTCCCGCCTCGGCGATGAGCTGTTCCGGGACGGCGGTCTCTATCTGCTCGACTTCGCGGACGACGGTGATGGGGGTATCCGCCTTGAGAGCTTCATCGTTGGCAAGCGCACCGACCGAAACACTCTCGATCATGTCTTCCGGCACCAGCGAGAGCACGTGATCCTGGGTGACGAAATGATCCGCCTTGTCAACGGGGATGGTCTGCGGTGTGGTCTTGGTCAGTGTCTCGACGTACAGCTTCGCCTCGGCCTCGGTCGCGTCGGTGTCCGTCGTTTGGGCGGCGTTTGCCGGGGATGCGGCGTCGGAGTCCGTGGTTTGGGCGACGCTTGCCGGGGGTGCGGCGCCGGCGTCCGTCGTTTGGGCAGCGGCCGTCGGGGGTGCCGCGCCGGAGTCCGTGGTTTGGAGGGTGTTCGTGGAGCGTGTTGCGGCGGAGTCCGCTGTCTGGGCCGGTCGTGCCGGAGATACGGTATCGGTGTCCGTTGTTTGGGCGACTTGTGCAGGGGGAGCGGCGGCGGTGCCGGCCGTTTGATCTGTCTCATTCCGCTTGACGCCAACCTGCGCGGCGTCCTCCGGCGAGTCGTCATACTCGATCTGGACGTGCAACTTCGTGTCGGCGTCCAGCCGTTCCTGGATTGCGGTCTTTATCCGCTCGAGTTCGCGGGCGACTACGGAAACAATGTCCTTCTGGTCGGATTCACCTTCGGCCGGCGCATCGATGGGAGTTCGCTCAATCGTGCCTTCGGGCGCCGGCGCGAGCACGAGCTCCTGTGTGATGGACTGATCCGCCTTTTCGACGGCGGCAATTTGCAGTGTGGCCTCGGCCGCGCTGGAGTCCGTGGCTTGAGCGGCGTTCGCCGCGGGCACGGTGCCGGTCTCGGTCGTTTGAGCGACACCTGCCGTGGCTGCGGCGTCGGAATCCGTCGTTTGTGCGATATCCGTCGGGAGTGTGGCGCCGGGGTCGGCTGCTTGAAGATCGCCTGCCTGGGGCGTGGTGCCGGAATCCGTCGTTTGTGCGACATCCGTCGGGAGTGCGGCGCCGGGGTCGGCCGCTTGAGGGTCGCCTGCCTGGGGTGTGGTGCCGGAATCCGTCGTTTGTGCGGCATCGCTCGGGAGTGAGGCGCCGGAGTCGACCGTTTGAGAATCACCAGTCGCAGGCGTTGGGTCACGCAACGGTCCGGCGGTCTCAGGTTGGGTGACGACCCGTGTATCGGACGGCGCGAGCAGATACCATAGACCCACCGTGATTGCGGCAGCGAGGACGAGGAGGAGGACGAAAAGCGTGCCGCGCATCGCTCGATCTCTTGGCTGATCAGTGGCGTTCGGCACCAGATAGTTCCTCTTCCGGGTACGGTCGACCGGCGGCGTGGGCGCCAGCCTCGGCAATCGTTCTCGGATCCGCCCCCGCAATCGAGCCGGATGAGTTGAGGCAATCCGTCACACTACCGTAACTTGAATGATACTCCATCGCACAAGGGCGATCGGAGTTGTCCGTACTGGCCGTTGGTTGACCCGGCCCGGCCGGAAGTCCCGAACAATTGCTCGTCATCGCGCGCAAGACTTCGCGGACTGGAGACTGATCCGCCATCTGCGTTCGGAAGTCGTTCTCGATACTCGAGACGCTCGACGCTGCGATCCGGCAGCGATACCCGGAATCGGTGGTCCGTCGTTCGGACCGTGTGCATGTGGCGGTGGCTTCGATTCCGCCAGTATCCTTCACTCGCACCGGGAAGGATTGACGGTGAAGAGGGGTCGCTACGATGCCGAATTTCATCGTTGATTTCGAGCCGCATATTCGTTTGAGCGTGTTTCTGTGCGTTTTCGTTCTCGTCGCGCTATGGGAGCTTGCCGCGCCGCGCCGTCCTCTTCGGGTGTCGAAGGCGGTCCGATGGACGAGCAACATCGGGATCGTCATCCTCGATACCGCACTTCTGCGCATCGTGTTTCCGGCCGCGGCAGTGGGCATCGCGGTTGCGGCGGGCGCACTTGGCTGGGGGCTGTTCAACGCTCTGGATTGGCCGCTCTGGATCGAGATCGTGCTGGCGGTGGTCGTGCTCGATCTCGTGATCTATTGCCAGCATGTCATGTTTCACGCGGTACCCGTACTGTGGCGGCTGCATATGGTGCATCACGCCGATCTCGACTTCGACCTGACCACCGGGGTGCGGTTCCACCCGTTCGAGATACTGTTGTCGATGATCATCAAGATGGCCGCGCTCGGCGCGCTCGGTCCGGCGCCGCTGGCGGTGATCCTGTTCGAGGTGCTGCTCAGCGCCACCTCGATATTCAATCACGGCAATATCGTCCTGCCGCCCGCGCTCGACCGCCTCCTGCGCTTGATCGTGGTCACTCCCGACATGCACCGGGTTCATCACTCGGTGATCGCGAACGAGACCAACAGCAATTTCGGCTTCAATCTGCCTTGGTGGGACCGATTGTTCGGGACGTACCGGGCGCAGCCGGCGGCGGGTCACGAGGACATGACCGTCGGGCTCGAGCAGTTCCGTGAGCCGCGCTTGCAGTGGCTGTGGCACATGCTGGCACTGCCCTTCACGGGCACCGGGGGCGAGTATCCGATCGGCCGGCGGCGCGGGCATTGACGCCCGGCCGTCGCGACCGGCCTGCGGTTTCGGGCGGCCATGACCTTGAAGCCGTCGCCCCTGCTCATCAATATGTCAAAGTGGGATGACGGTCCTCGATCGCAGCATCGCCACAATCGTCATATCGTTGCGAATCAGGCGCCTGTGAGCGTCATCGCGCTCGATCTCCATGCCGGTCGCACGGGCTCGATACCCGGTTCAGAGCTCTCCCTCCGCACGAAGCATGTGTATCGACTCGCGCAGTGCGTCGGCGGTCCGGGCGATGTCCGCGCCGGTGTGGACGGCGGAGGTGAGGCCGCCGGGCTTGCCCGAGATGTCGACCCCGCCGATCAACATCGCGAGGCGGAGCTTTTGTGCGGCGGGGTGCTTCCCGCCCTGCTTCAGCGCGTCGAAGCCGGCCCGGAGCGGGTCGAACGATCGCGGATCGACGTCCAGGCCGCCGGGGTTGAGAAAGAAGTAGAAGCCGGAGTGCTCCCCGTAGACGGCCCACGGGACGCGCTCCTCGGCGAGGACCTCGTTCAACGCCGCGCGGAGCTGTGCCCCGTTGCGGTTCGCGCGCTCACAGACGTCTTCGGAGGCGACCCGCTCCAGGCATGCGACACCGGTCGCGGCGCAGACCGGATTGGCGTTGTAGGTGCCCTGGTGGCCGATCTTCTCGAACCCCTTCGACTCCGCCGCCTCGAAGTCGAGCCGCTCCAGGATCGCCTCCGGCCCCGTCACCGCCCCACCGGGGAGTCCCCCGGCGAGAATCTTGGCGAAGGTCGCGAGGTCAGGGGTAATTCCGTAATGCGCCTGCGCACCGCCGCGGGCTACGCGGAATCCGGTCACCACCTCGTCGAAGATGAGCATGATGTCCCGCTCGGCGGTGACCTCGCGCAGCATGTGCACGAACCCGGACGTGATCGGCAGGACCCCGAAGGCGCCGCCGGTCGGCTCCAGCATGACCGCTGCGATATCGTCGCGGGACTCGAGGAGTGTGCGGGTCGCATCGAGGTCGTCGGACGAGGCCAACAGGACGTTGCCGGCGATCTCGTCGAGCAGTCCCGGGGTTGCGCTGCCGTCGAAGTGGTCGTCCACACCGAACGCCGCGTGGTCCTGCCATCCGTGGAAGTGGCCCTTGAGGCGCACCAGCTTCTTCTTCTCGGTGCAGGCACGCGCGAGGCGCAGTGCCATCAGGTTGGCCTCGGTCCCCGATGATGTGAACCGCACCCGCTCCGCACACGGCACGAGCTCCTTCACGAGCGTTCCCCACCGCACCTCGAGGTCGTGGCATGCGGCGGGATGGGTGCCAAGCTCGAGCTGGGCCTGCGCGGCCTTGGTCACCTGCGGGTCGCAGTGACCGAGGATCAGGGCGCCGTGCCCGCCGTGGTAGTCGACGTACTCGTTGCCGTCCACGTCCCACTTGTGCGATCCGTAGGCCCGCTCGGCGTAGATCGGATGCGGCAGCAGCCGCCGCGAGTCGTGAACGATACCGCTCGGGAAGATCGAGCGCGCCGCCTGGGAGCGCTCCGCGGACCCGGGGGTCCGGTCGCGGTAGCTCGATACGATCTTCGAGTTCGAGAGCAGGCCGGCGTTCATCGCCTCTGCTCCGCGCCGACCGCCAGCTCCTTCGCCTTGACGATCGCGGTCACGACCTCGTTGTACGGCGCCGCGGTGCCGACCTCGCGTGCGACGACGGGGACCATCCCGTTGATCGCGTCGATCTCCGAGGGTCGTTTGGCGAGGTAGTCCTGGAGCATCGAAGGGCGGCTGTTCGGAATCGTCTTGCCGAACTCGCGGACATGCGCAATCGGGTCGTCGAACGAGAAGTGGATCCCTTTCGCAATGCCGGCCCCGTAGGCTTCCGCCGCGCAACTGCTCGCCACCTTCCATGCGTGCTCGTTTGCTTGCACCCGGGCGATGGTGCATTCAAATATCGTGCAAGAGCCGCTGTAGGCGACGTTGCACACGAATTTCTCCCAGACGAGCTGGTTGATGTCGTGGAAGCACTTGACGTTGAAGCCCGCGTCGCGCCAAACGCTGCCAATCCGCTCCAGCCGCTGGGTGATCCCGCCCCCCAGCTCTCCGAGCCGAACGAGTTCCATGCCGTTGTGATGCGCGTGCCCCGGCCCCCGGATGGAGGCGCCGAAACCTCCCGCGACGCCGAGCAGCACGTTGTCCGGGGGCAGGTGCCGGCAGATCCGCTCGGCCGCGCCGAGGCCGTTCTGGATCGTGAGCACGAGGGTGTCGCCGCGCAGCAGCGGCTGGATCGAGGCCGCGGCCGACGCGACCCCATCCGCCTTTGTCGCGATGATCACGAGGTCGCAGGTGCCCGGCTCGGACGCGTCCGTCGTCGCATCGAGTCGGACGGTGCGATCGCCGCTCGCACCTTCGACGCGGAGCCCTGCCGCACGAATGGCGTCGATGTGTTCCTGCCACGTGTCGATTGCCCAGACCTCGTTTCCGGCCGTGGCAAGGAGACCAGCGTATACCGAGCCCATTGCACCGGCGCCGACTACTGCGATCTTCATCGTTCACTCCTTGTCGAAAATGCCCTCATCGAAGCGGGCGGGCGATGTTCAGAATCCAGGTAGACGACGATTCGTCATTCATTCTTCACTAGAGCACGCCGCTCATTCAAAGCGCACCGAGCATGAGCCAAGCCCTGCGAACTCGGCTCGCCACTCCTCGCCGGGCGCAACGTCGTGCTTGCTGAACGAGCCGGTGATGAGCCGTTGCCCGGCTTCGAGATGCCGTCCGTATTCTCCGAGAATGTTGGCCAGGGTGGCGACGGAGACGAAATGATCGTCGATGACGTCGCGTCCGACGACGTCGGCCCGCACCTCGCCGTTGCATGACATCGTGACGCGGAGCGAATCCGAGTCGAATTCGTCGGCCACCGGCGAAGGGGGGCCTTGCAGGATTGCCCACTGGGTCAGGTTGTCCGCGACCGAGAGCTCGAAGTCGGTCACCCCACCCGACCGTTTCTGGTTGATCTCCATGCCGGGCGCCATGCTCGCTACCGCCGCCCGCGCATCGCCCGCGGTGACGCCGGGACCGCGCAGGTCCGAGCCCATCGTCACGCAAAGTTCCGGCTCGACGCCGCACCCGACGGCGAGATCATCGAGCGCGACCTCCCCCGGAGACGGGATGACTCCAGACTCAAATATGTGTCCGAATGGTTGGCGATCGGTACCGAAGTGGGCGCGCACCGTCGCCGAGGTCAGCCCGATCTTCCAGCCTGCGAGCAGCTCGCCCCGCGCGAGCCTCCTCTCCAGGATGTCGAGCTGCACCCGAAGCGCCTCGTCGAACGAGAGCTGTCCAACGAGATCGGCTGGGAAGAATTCGCCGCGCCGATAGCCTTCCCAGATGCATTCGGCTGCTTCGCTGACGTTCATGGTCGCTCCATGGGTGCCGTGTTCGCGCTGGACTCGATGAGCGGCGGACTATAGCCGCTGCTCCGGCAGTGGTCACGGAGAGCAGTCCCGGGCACAGGCGTTGCGGCAATGACAGCTCTTGGGAGAATCACCCTGGTCAAGAAACGGAATGACGTGATTCACGCGGAAACGGGGATTCATGGGCTGTCGCTGCCACGCATGCCGAACGCCGCATCCCGAGGGCCATCCCAAGGCGCCGAAACCGATCCACGCTTGGTCCCTGCGTCGCTGCCATGCGTATCTCCCACGCTGGAAGGTACGATGGAGGCATACTCGTCTTTCGGTTGATCCATGACGAATGGAGCTTCGATCACCGGCGACGCGCGTCACCGTCCGCCTGCCGCTCGGTTCGTCGAGCCGGCGGTGGATATCGTCGAGATTCTCGATCGGCTGGAGCGCGAAGACGCCGTCGCAGTGCCGGCGCTGACCGCCGAGTACCGCGCCTGGCTGCTCGTGGAGGCGCGAACCACGCGATTTCGCGATGCCCGCCCCGTGGTCGGCCGAGGCGAGCGCCTCGTCCGCCAGCGGATGGGGGTGCATAACGGTTTCGGGCCCGACAGCCGCTTTCATGACCTGACCAGGCGCTATCAGGCCGCGTGGGATGAGTGGCTCGCTTCCACGGCGCCATATCCCTTCGAGTCCCCTCTGGTCTTCAACGATCTGATGCTGCAGGTCTACGAGCCCGGCGAGACGGGGATCACGCCGCACATGGACCGCACCGCGTACCGGAACCTGATCTGCCTCTTCGTGCTCGAAGGCCGCGGGCGCTTCGGCATCTGCGAGGACCGAAGCGGACGCGGAGCGCGGATCATCGCCCACGAGCCCGGGGACGTGGTGCTCACACGGGCGCCGGGGTTCATGGGCTCCGACGACCGCCCGTTCCATTTCCTCGACCGCATCACCGAGCGGCGCTACGTGTTCGGGTTGCGGCACGAACTCCGGGGAGAGCGGCCAGGACACGTTGGTTCGCCTTGTGGCGAGACTGGTGATCATCTAGCCTGCATTCCATGCAGACCAGCCCGGAAGTTTCAACCGGCACCGCCCGAGCGCGGTCCGAGGAGAGTCCGATGGAACCGAATCAAATGCTGAAATCCAGAATCGAATCGCTCATAGAATCCGATCGGATCGTGCTGTTCATGAAAGGCACGCGGATGCAGCCGATGTGCGGCTTCTCCGCCGCCACCATCGGAATCCTGGACTCCCTGACGCCGGAGTACACGACGTTCAACGTCCTCGAAGACCAGGGGATCCGGGAAGGCATCAAGGCCTTCTCCGAGTGGCCGACGATTCCGCAGCTCTACATTGACAAGGAGTTCGTCGGCGGTTGCGACATCGTGAAGCAGATGTTCAACAACGGCGAGCTCCACGAGATGCTCGGTGCGGATGCGCCGGACCGGACCCCGCCCGAGATCGCCGTCAGCGCCGCCGCCGCCGCGATCATCACCAACGCGCTCGACGCCAATCCGGGCAACGCCGTACATCTTTCCATCGACGGGCGCTGGCAGCACGCGTTCAACCTTGGACCGATGGAAGGGCACGAGATCCGGGCGGAGTCGAACGGGGTCACGCTGCTGTTCGACGTGGCGTCGGCGCAGAAGGCGAAAGGGCTGTCGATCGACGTCGAAGAGACCGTCCAGGGAACCGCATTCAAGATCGACAATCCCAATGCACGGTCTCCGGTGGGCCGGATGTCGCCGTCCGAGCTCGCGGCTGCGCGGCGCGAAGCGGGCTCTGCCCCGACGCTCGTGGACGTACGGACTTCCGACGAGCGGGCGCGGGCGCTCATCGAGGGCTCGATTCTGCTCGACGACGAAGGCTTGAAGATCGTGTCTGGGCTTCCGAAGGATACGAAGCTCGTCTTCTACTGCCACACCGGCGTTCGGAGCCAGTCCGCGGCCGAGCACTTCCGCGCGGAGGGTTTCACCGACGTACACAACCTCGAAGGCGGCATCGACGCATGGTCCCGGGAGGTGGACGCTTCCGTGCCGAGGTATTGACGGCGCGCTGACCGTGGTGGGACCGGCTCGCGGCCGTGCGCCCCACTCATGGTCGGAGATGTTGCCGTCGCTGCGCTTGTTCATGATTCGCGGCTGATGGGGATATGAAGCGGCGTCGTTGTGAGTGATCAGGCGCGCCATGTCCGCGCGTGGCGGTTCCCCATACTGAGCGATGATGTCCGGGCGCGCTCGCTCGTGCGCACGATGCGGGCCGCCCCCTGCCGCGTCCCGTGGGTCTTCGCCTATGGCTCGTTGATGTGGAATCCGTGCTTCTCCTGGAGTCGTCGTGAGCCGGTGATCCTCGATGGTCACCGCCGGCGGTTCTGCGTGTGGACGACGTGCGCCCGTGGCACGCCGGAACGCCCGGGTGTCGGTCTCGGGCTGGAGGATGCGCCCGGCGAGTGCAAGGGGATCGCATACCGTCTCGATGCACGCTCCCTCGAGCGCGATCTGGAAGCGCTCTGGGATCGCGAAATGATGTCGGGAATCTACCGCCCGACTTGGGTCGAGGCACCGGTCGCCGGGACCGTCACCCGGGTCCTCGTGTTCGTGGTCGATCCGAGCCATCCGCAATACGCGCACGAAATGTGCGCCGACACGATGGCTTCGATCATCGCGGTCGCGGCCGGCACGTACGGCACATGCCGGGAGTACCTCGCCAATACCATCGAGCAGATGGCGAAGCTTGGTGTGTGCGATCCGGACTTCGACGCGCTACTCGCCAGGGTCGACCGGAAGAGTGGGGTTCGACCCGACTAATCCATAAAAGATGAATCACCGGATTTTGATCGGTCCCGCTGCGGTCAATGGACGGCGCCGTGCGTGAGGCGCGCGTCCCGGTCGACCGATTCCAGCACGACCGGGCGCGGGTCGCCGTCCCGGACGATGGTGAGAGGGATCTCGCTCCCGGCCGGGCCGATGCACCAGACCTTGCGGAACAGCTCCGCGAGCCCGTCGATCGGCTCCCCTGCGACCTCGACGACCAAGTCCCCGACCTCGACCCCGGCCCTGTCCGCCGGGCAGCCGTCGTAGACGCTCGCCACGACCAGGTGGTCACCGATGTCCTGGACAAGGAAGCCGAGCCATGGCCGCGCCGGTCGATTGGGCCGGCCGTAGCTCTTCATGTCGTCCAGGATCGGCTTGAGCAGATCGATCGGGACAATCATGTTCGCTCCCGATTGCTCGCCGCTCGATGAGACAGTCTGCACGAGGAGGGAGCCGACGCCGAGCAGCCGGCCATCGTGCCCCACGAGCGCGGCGCCTCCCCAGTTCGGGTGCGCCGGTGCGGTGAACAGGGCTTCGTCGAGCACGTACTCCCAGTAGCCGGCGAACTCGCGCTTCGCGATGATACGCCCGGCGACGAGTTCATCGATGCCGCCGTGCCCGGCGATGATGACCGGATCGCCTACGTCGCACTCCGCGCTCACCCCGAGTTCGATGGCCGGTGCGGCGAGCGGTTGAAGGGTCTGGACGAGTCCGAGCCCCGATTCCTGGTCGTAGCCCATGACGTGCCCGGGCACGGCCGCGCCTCTATGGTCGGTGATCCACATCGTCTGCGCCTCGGTCACCAGGTAGCCGATGGTCAGCACGAGACCGCGATCGCCGATCACGATGCCGCTGCCCATGCGTTCGGTTCCCAGGACCGGCGCGGTGAGCGCATTTTCCGGAACGAGGGAACGGATGCTTACGAGCGACGACAGCATCGCGTCGAGGTCGAAATCGAGGTCCGATTGTTTCGCAGTGTCGGTCACCGTCGCATGGTCTCGAACGTGTCCGGGCAGGCCGAACGCGCGGCCTCGCCCGTTGTCACGGATTTGCCCGCAATCATACCGGGGCCGTGACGGGGGACAAGCGCGGGAGCGTCAGGCCGCGTCCGGTCGTGCTCGTGCGAGCAGGCAGAGATAGTCGAGGGCGATGCTGGCGGCGGCGAGCGCGGTGTTCTCCGCCACGTCGTAGGCCGGAGCGACTTCGACGACGTCCATCGCCACGAAGTCGATCCCGCCCAGGCCGCGGATGATCTTTTGCGCCTGATACGTCGACAGCCCGCCGGTCACCGGGGTCCCGGTCCCCGGTGCGTAGGCCGGGTCGAGGCAGTCGATGTCGAACGTGAGGTAGGCTTTGGCGCCACCGACGATCCGCCGCGTCTCCTCCGCCGTCGCGTCCGGCCCGTGCTCGTGGACCCACCCGGCGTCTAGCCAGGTGAACCCGAGGCGGTCTTCGTTGTGGGTCCGGATCCCGATCTGCACCGAGCGGGCGACGTCGACGATGCCTTCCCGGGCGGCGTGGTAGAACATCGTCCCGTGGTCGATCCGCCCATCCTCGTCGCTCCATGTATCGCTGTGGGCGTCGAAGTGCACCAGGGCGAGGGGGCCGTAGCGGCTCGCATGGGCCCTCAGCAGGGGCAGGGTGATGAAGTGATCGCCTCCGATGCTGAGCATCGACGCGCCGGCGCCGAGGATGTTCGTCGCGTGGCGCTCGATGCAGGCGGGGATCTCGGCGGGCCGGCCATGGTCCAGGGCGCAGTCTCCGGTGTCGACGATCGCGAGACGCTTCGTCGGGTCGAAGCCCCATGGCCACGGCGGTCCCCACGAAAGCTGCGCGGATGCGGCCCGGACCGCGCGCGGGCCGAGACGCGCGCCCGGACGGTTGGTGGTGGCGAGATCGAAGGGGATCCCGGTGACCGCGATGTCGACGCCCTCGAGATCGCGTGTATACGATCGTCTGAGGAAGCTGAGCGCCCCTGCGTACGTCGCCTCGTCGCGCATGCCGTAGGGTGACCGCGACGTGAACGCGTTGTCGCCGGCGCTTTTCATCGTCATCTCCTGTCGCCTCGGTCCGAATGTCGGAGGAATGCTCCGGCCGATTCCCCGGCTACGATTTCTCCCCGTGAATCGCGTACGCAGGACGCGCCATCCGGCACTGCCTGGTGCCGAAATCCGTTCGGCTCATCCGATTCTGCCTGTGGCAAGGCGTCTTCTCGGCACCCAACGGTGCTCGAATCGAGCGATTTCGGTATTCGCGGGACGGTGAGAAATTCCGTTCAACCGGCGTATGATAACGGCGATTCCGGTCCCCGAGCGTCCATTTGGATGACGGGAGTGGATGCGAATCCTGCCGCGGAGTTGGCGATGCCAAGCTCGATCTCGGAGCTGCCGTCCCTCGAACGAGAGCCTCGCAACGGGGCCCGCCGGCGGTTCGGCGACAAGGAGTGCATCTTCTACGACGGGTACTGGATCCGGTACTACGACCCCACGCAAGAGAGCCTGGCTGAAAAGAAGCAGCTCATCGACGTGCTCACCCGGCGGCTGTTCCACCATACCGAATTGGGTATCAACACCCCCAGCGATCGGCTGGATACGGCGCGCGCCGCGTTCGAACGGGAGACGGACCCGCGACGCAAGCGGGTGTGCGGGGCGATGCTCGCCGGCGCGCTCTTCAATCGCGCGACGGAGATCTTCACCTCGATCGTCGAGCTCGCGGCGAAGGGCGTGGAGACGAGCCCCGACAACGAGCTGATGCGGGCGTGCGAGGAGTGCTTCGTCGAGGCGTTGAAGCTCGGAAAGACGGTCAAGCACTACAGCGGCCACGAGGGGATCGATGAGCTTTGGGGCGAGCCGCTCAAGGCGTTCTCCATGTCCATGGCGGATTGCTACGAGAGCCGCTACGCCAAGATCGCGCAGACCATGCGGGACATCGATCGTATCGCCGACGCGCTCGTGGAACAGATCGAGGGAGACGAGAGGCTGCGCGGGGCCAAGCCGCTCGTGCGCGCGTTCGCTCGATCTGCGAAGGAGGAGACGGAGACGATGCGCACGGATCTGGCGACCTTCGACGTGTGGCCCGAATTCGTCGCATGCGGAGAGCGACTGCTCGAATTTCGCCCTCCTGCGCCGGTCCCGAGCGATGAGATCGTACAACGCCGCATCGAGGACGGGCTCCGCCTCCTCCACGAAGGCAAGAGCCTGCTGACGTACCTCGCCGGCGCCCGGGTGCCGATGCCGAAGAGCACGTGCGAGTTCCTCGATCTCTGCCGCCGGTACGAGGAGCGCCGCCCTCTCGGCCCGTGACGTGCAGAGGTGTCCGCTTTGCTGGTCTTGGTGGCGGTGGACGACAAATGGCGCGCCCGGAGGGACTCGAACCCCCGACACCCAGGTTCGAAGCCTGGTACTCTATCCAACTGAGCTACGGGCGCGTGACCGGGGTCGCGAAGTGCTTTGCCGGTGGGTGCCACCCAAGTGTACACGTGATCGAGAGGGACCGCGGGCACTCGTCGCGATACACCGAGAGGCCGTAGCGCAACCAGCGTCGTTCAGGAGTTCGCGTAGCGGGTCCGCAGGCGTTTCTTGTCGATCTTTCCGACGCTGGTCTTGTCGAGCGATTCGACGACCACGATGCGGTCCGGCACCGCCCACCGGTTGATTCGCCCTCGATCCGCCGCCTCCCGGATCGCGGCCCGGATCGCGGCCTCCTCGGGCGGATGCTCCGGGTCGCTTGGCGCCACCAGCACCAGCGGCCGTTCCCCCCATTGCGCATCGGGGATGCCGATGGCGGCGGCTTCGGCCACGCCGCCGCACCGCGAGACGATGTCCTCGAGCTCGATCGAAGAGATCCATTCCCCGCCCGACTTGATCACATCCTTCAGTCGGTCCGTGACGCGGAGGTACCCGTCGCCGTCGAGGTAGCCGATGTCGCCGGTGTGGAGGTATCCGCCCCTCCACAACGCTTCCGATCCGTCGCGGTTCTTGAGGTAGCCGTTTGTCGTCCATGGGGCGCGGAGCACGACTTCGCCGGTGCTTGCTCCGTCCTGGGCGAGCGGGCGCATCGACTCGTCGACGACGCGGAGATCGACGAGCGGCAGGGGCCGGCCGGCCTTGCAGCGCAGCTCGATCTGCGCATCGTCGGGCAGCGCGAGGGAGGGGCGTTCGAGCTGGGCGATGGTGAGCACCGGCCCCGTCTCCGACATTCCATATCCCCCGAAGACGTCGATACCGCGGTCCATCGCGGCGCGCGCGAGCCCCGCGGACATCGCCGAGCCTCCGATGACCACCTTCCAACCGCTCAGATCGATCTCGCCGGCGACCGGAGCGCCGAGCAGCATGTGCAGGATCGTGGGGACGCAGTGCGAGAACGTCACCCGCTCGCGTTCGATGAGCCGCAGCAGCTTCTCCGGCTCGTAGCGTCCGGGATAGACCTGCTTGATCCCGAGCAGGGTGGCGACGAAGGGCATGCCCCATCCGTGTACGTGGAACATCGGGGTGATTGGCATGTAGACGTCGTCGCGGTGCAGTCGCGCATGACCGCCGCCGCTTGCGAGCGCACCGAGGGCGCCGAGGGTGTGCAGCACGAGTTGGCGATGGGTGTACCACACGCCCTTCGGGTCGCCGGTGGTCCCCGTCGTGTAGAACGTTGTCGCGCGGGTCCGCTCGTCGAGCACCGGGAAGTCGTAACCGTCCTCGCCGCCGTAGAGCAGCGACTCGTAGTCGGCCGCGAAATCGAGCCCGCACTCGGACGCCTTCGCGTCATCATCATCGCCATCGCGCACAAGGACGAGCTTCGGCGCGCGTTCGAACCGGTCGCCGATCTGCGCGATCAGCGGAATGAAATCCGTGTGGACGAGGATGACGTCGTCCTCGGCGTGGTTGATGGTGTAGAGGATCTGCTCGGGCGAGAGCCGCACGTTGATGGTGTGCAGCACCGCGCCCATCATCGGGATCGCGAAGAAGCACTCGAGATAGCGTGGAGAGTCCCAGTCCATCACCGCCACCGTCGCTCCGGGCTCCACCCCGAGAGAGGCGAGTCCCGCCGCGAGGCGGCCGATGCGGCGCCGCAGCTCGCGATAGTCGAGTCGGCCGCGGCTCTCGTAGACGATCTCTCGCGCCGGCGAGCAGGTCAGCCCGGTGTGCAGGAGGTGATCGAGGGTGAGCGGATAGTCGTAAGCCTCGGTGGCGACGACCAGATCGACTGGAGTCATGTCCGCAGG
>JAKZYK010000377.1:0-5316 GCA_047514485.1 Gammaproteobacteria bacterium | reverse complement strand
CGCCGTCGCCGGCCGTGCCGCCGCCTTCGAGCCGTGCTCGATAGTCGGCGAGCCGCCCGTCGAAATCGGCAAGCCATTGGGCGTCCACGAACGCCTTGAGGATACGCCTGACTTCGAACGTCATCCGCGCTCCCGTTCGGGCGGGTGCGGTGGGTCCGATTCTCATGCGCCTGAGAAAACCGAGCTCCACCACGCGATTCAGATGGGTGTCGATCCGGTCGATGAGCCTCGCCTCGTTGCTGGTGTCGGGCAGGAATACCCGAATCATCTCGACGATCTCGTCACGGGTCAGCACCAGACGCGTATCGCCGCCGCCGGCATCGAACTCCGCCAGCTTCTTGCGCAGCAGGGCCAACAACAGGCTCACCGGGAAGGACAGCGGCCGGCGTGCTACCAGACGGGGCGGTCCGGATCCGTCCGCGACCCCTCCGGCTCCGGCTTCCGTCTCTGCCGGCGCTTCGCCGTCGGGCCGGGAGCGCAGGAAGGCGTAGCCTTCGGCTTCGTCGAGCACCAGCTCCAGACCCAGCACGGCGACGTAGTCCCGCACCCGCGCCTGGCCGTGGAGGAGGCCGTTCCAGAGCGCGGCGTCGTTCTCCTGATACACCACGCCCTTGAGCAAGGGGACCACAACGCCGGAGAGCGCATGGGAGGCAGCGAAACCGGCAACCGGTGGCTCAGTCGTGCTCGTCATCGATCATCTCGCGAAGATCACCCGCGGCACCCGGGCCCGGCGCAGAACCGGCACGCCGCCGGCAGTCGTGCCTTGCCAGGAGACGGTCTCCACCGAGTGCTCGTCCACGACCGTCTCGAACGCATCGCAGGAGAGCTCCAGGTAGGCGACCAGCTCCGCCAGCCCTTGCTGCAAGGGCTCCAATTCGCAGAGCTCGTGCAGCGTGACCTGGGATCGATCCTGCAAGGTGCGCTGGATGTGCCGGACCAGCCGGGACTTGTCGACCACCACCGGGGAGAAGAGCGCCGACGCATCCACGTCGCCGTCCCCCGGCTCCGGATCGACGTCCTCGATCACCGGCCGCACCGGCGGTGTGTAGAGCGGGCGCTCCATCGGCAGCGTGACGCCGGCGGCAGTGTCCGCGATGTGCATCACGTTCCCCGCCGGAGCCGAATCCCGCAACGCGAGAGCCTTCGATTCGATGCCGTGCAGGATGTCCATGATGCGGCGGTTCTCGATCCACGCCTGATCGTCGAGAAAGTGCCGCAACTGCTGTGAGAGCTGGGCCACGGTGCGTTGCGTGTGTTCGCCGGCTTCCAGCCAGTCGTAGTGGACCCGCCGGGTGCGGGTGTCGGGGTTCAGCTCCGCGACGACCGGCAAGGCGAGCACCCGCTCCAGGAGCAGGGTCAGCTCCTCCTGGCGGGCGCTCGACATCAGAAAGTCCCAGAACGCACGAAAGCTCCGTCCCTGGTCCGAGTCCGAGATGGCGTCGCGCTCGCTCATGATGTCCTCGAGCAGCTCCCCTTTCGAGCCTTCCCACAGCGCGATGTGTTCCCGCACCCTCCGGTCGAGCACCCGGAAATTCTGCTCGACCTCCCGGAAGTCGGTGAGGAGGTCGCGCGCGAGCTGCATGAACTGCTGGAACCGATCCTTGAGCGCGGTGTCGTCGAGCAATGTGATGTCGCCGTCCTGCGCGCGCTCGATCTCGACGTCGAGCGCGGCGCGGCGCTTTTGGAGCTCCTCGATGCGCGCCCCCGGATCCGTTTCCGTGCCCTCGCTCATTTGCCTCAGCAGCTCGAACAGGGTCAGCAGACGCGACTCGGTGCCTACGAAGCTGCGCTCGGTGAGGGAGGCGAGCCATGCGATCGCCTTCTCGGTGGCCGGGGTCAGGTCGAACTGGGGCTCGTCGGAGTCCTGCCGGTAGAACTTGCGCAGCCAGCCCTTCTCCGGGCTCGCCCAGTCGTTGAGATAGTCGAGGGCGGCCTTGGGAAATGCGTCGGCCCCGGAGCGTTCCCGGATAGCGTACAGCTCGTCCTCCAGCGCCTCGGCCAGGTCGCTCTGCGCCAGCACCCGCTCATTGGGCGCAATGAACACCCGGTTGAGAAAGCTCGCCACCAGCGCCGCGTGGTCTGAGCGGAGCAGGCGCCAAGCCGGGTGGCTCCGGCGCAGGTGATCAAGGGCGTCGTAGTCGAAGTTCACGGTGCGAACGCCCGTTTCTCACCGGACCGGGCTCCGCCCGGCCCGCCTGCCACCAGCCGAAGACCTCAGCCTTCGCAGGGAGTATCGGCGGCCCTGCGAATGGTCCTCGGAGCCGGCTCAGCCGCCAAACAGCCTCTTGAGCCAGCCGAGGAAACCGCCGCCCTGGCTGCTGGCGGCCGGTTCCGGTGTCGCCGCTGGGCGGCTGACGGCCGGTTCCGGCGCTGCCGCCGGACGGCTGGCGGCTGGCGTTGGCTGCTCGCGGCGAGGAGAAGCGGGTGCTGCCGGCTCGGGGGCGCGGCCTGACCCAATGCTCGAACGGGCTGCCTGCTGCATTTGCTCGTAGTGACGACGCAGAACGGAATCCGTCGGTATGCTCGCGCGGGCTGCCTGCATTTGCTCGTGATGCCTGCGCAGAACGGAATCTGTCGGTACCGTGCTCATAGCCGACTCCTTGGTGGAAAACGCTGCTCATTGTAACGAAAACATCATCTTTATCATCCGAAAACGTCGTCCCCGGCACTTCCGGACAGGGATCGACCAAAATCCGGTGATTCATCTTTACACAGACGATCAGGCCTGCCCGGAGGCAGCCCGGAGGCAGTAGGGGCGACGCATACGTCGCCCCTGCACGTCAAGTTGCAAAGCGGGATGGCCGGTCCCTCCGGATACGAAACTGGTTCCCTTGCGCGAGCGCGCGGAGCGGTCGATATCGCTTCGCCCGGCCAGCGACGGACTGCACCGCGAAATCCGCTTCGCGATGGCGCTACCATAGAGGCTCGATACCGCGCCGCCACGAGCCTTCCTTGCCATGCAAGAGCCGAGCTTCACCATCGGGATCGAAGAGGAGTATCTGCTCGTCGATGCGCACACCCGCGACCTCATCCATGAGGCCCCTCCGGAGATGCTCGCGCAGTGCGAGGCGCTGCTCGAAGGACAGGTGGCCCCGGAGTTCCTGCAATGCCAGATCGAGGTCGGCACCCGGGTGTGCGCCACCGTCGGCGAGGCCCGCTCCGATCTCCAGCGGCTGCGCGGCACCGTCGCATCGGTGGCCCGCTCTCATGGGTTGCGGCTCGTCGCATCATCGACACACCCGTTCGCGGTCTGGGGCGAGCAGAAGCGCACCCAGAAAGAGCGCTACCAGACGATCGAGCACGATCTCCAGGAGGTCGTGCGCCGTCTCGTGATCTGCGGCATGCACGTCCACGTCGGCATCGACGACGACGATCTGCGCATCGATCTCATGAACCAGGTGAGCTACGTGCTCCCGCACCTGCTCGCGCTCGGCACCTCGTCCCCGTTCTGGCAGGGACACGATACGGGGCTCAAGTCCTATCGGATCTCGGTGTGGGACGAGATGCCGCGCACCGGACTGCCGGAACACTTCGAGAGTCATGGCGAGTTTCTACGCTTCCTCGACGCGCTCACCGGCGCGGGGATGATCGAGGACGGCACGAAGATCTGGTGGGACGTGCGCCCGAGCGTGCGGTTCCCGACCCTCGAGGTGCGGATCAGCGATATCTGCACGCGCCTCGAGGACACGGTATGCGTCGCGGCGCTGTACGTGAGCTGGCTGCGCATGCTCTACCGGCTGCGCGTCAAGAACCAGCGATGGCGGCACTACCCGCGCATGCTCATCGCCGAGAATCGCTGGCGCGCCCAGCGATACGGCATCGATCAGGGGCTGGTGGACTTCGGCCGCGGCGCCGTCGTCGACTATGCGGACCTCCTCGACGAGATGATCGAGCTCTGCGCGGAAGACGCCGAGGCGCTTGACTGCACCGCGGAGATCGAGCATGCGCGCCGGATCATCACGCGGGGCACGAGCGCGCACTGGCAGGTCCGCACCTACCGCGATGCCCTCGCCGGCGGTGCGAGCGAGCGCGAGGCGCTCGAAGCGGTCGTCGACATGCTCATCGAGGAGACGATGCATGGTGTCGAGTGAATGGAGGCCGGCACTTTCGAGCAGTGCGGCCCATTCCCGTGCCACGAGAATGTTGGAGCCGATCGGGCACTCCTGTATCCGGATTGCGAGCGCGAGGAGGACATCGTGATGATCGCCGACACCCCCCAGCGCGCCATCTTCGACGAATCCGCGCGCTACCACCGATTCCTGGAGTATCGCGTCACCAGCGAGCCCGAACCGGGCCGCGCCGCACGCGCCGTCGGATCGGCGTTGCACGCCGCGCGAAGCAGTGTCGACCGGCCGGCCCGAATCGTCGTCGCATTCGGGCGCCGGCTGTGGTCGGTGCTGGCGCCGGGCTCCGTCCCCTCCGATCTGCGCGACTTCGAGACCATTCACGGAGTCGACGATCACGTCGCGCCGGCCACCCAGTGCGATCTGTGGATCTGGCTCCAGGGGGAAGGAGAGGACGAAAACGTCGCGCGCACCCTCGCCCTCCACTCGGCATTGCGCAACGATTTCACGCTGCGGCTCGAGCAGCCGGGGTTCACCTACTTCGAATCGCGCGACCTCATCGACTTCGAGGACGGCACCGCCAACCCCAAGGACGACGCGGCGCGCACCGAAGCCGCGGTCGTCCCCGGTGGGCCGGGGGCGGGCGGCAGCATCGTGCTCACCCAGCGCTGGGTACACGATCTCGACAAGTTCGCGGCGCTCGACGTCGCCGCGCAGGAAGCGGTAATCGGCCGGACCAAGGTCGACAGCATCGAGCTCGAAGGCGCCGCGCTCGCCCCCGACTCGCACGTCGCCCGCACCGATGTCGAGAAGGACGGCATTGCGTTGAAGGTTTACCGGCGCAGCGCCCCCTACGCCACCCTTGCCCGGCACGGACTGTACTTCCTCGCCTTTGCCCGCGCGCGCGAACGCCACCAGATCCAGCTCGAACGCATGTACGGCGTGGCCGGCGACGGGCTCCACGACCGCCTCATCGAGTTCTCCCGGGCCGACACCGGCAGCTATCTGTTCGCGCCGGGCGAACGCACCCTTGCCGATGCCATCGGTTCCGAGACTCCCGGAGCCGATGCCGCCGGCGCCGAGGCCCACGAGACGGAGACTGCCGGCCCATGAACGACACCATCCTTCCCGGAATCAGCGTGGTCACCCTTGGGGTCACCGACATTGAACGTTCGGAACGCTTCTACATGGAGGGCCTCGGGCTCGAACACGCCGGTCCACCGAAGGGGATCATCTACTTCAAGCTTGCCGG
>JAKZYK010000376.1:0-15437 GCA_047514485.1 Gammaproteobacteria bacterium | reverse complement strand
GTGCGACGCGCTGACCTACGCCGAGCGCTACAAGCCGGATGTCGTCATCGACGTCGCGACCCTGACCGGGGCGTGTGTCATCGCGCTCGGAGCACACGCGAGCGGCCTGTTCTCGAATCATCAGCCGCTCGCCGATGCTCTCCTCGCAGCGGGCGAACACACCGGCGATCGCGCGTGGCAGATGCCGTTGTGGGACGAATACGCGGAACAGCTCAGGAGCAATTTCGCCGACGTCGCGAACATCGGCGGCCGCGAGGCCGGCGCCGTGACCGCCGCGAGCTTCCTTGCCAAGTTCACCTCGGAGCAACGCTGGGCGCATCTCGACGTCGCCGGCACCGCGTGGCGCGGCGGCAAGGAGAAGGGCGCGACCGGCCGTCCGGTGGGCCTGCTCTGCCAGTACCTGCTCGACCGCGCGCGCGCGCCGTCCACCTGACGCCGCGGCGCCGATGCCCGGGCAGGTCGATTTCTACGTGCGGCCCGATACGAGCCCCGATGCGCTCGAGAGTTTCGCGTGCCGGCTCGTCGAGAGGGTATGGCAGCGCGGCCACCGTGTGCTCGTTCTCACAACCTCGGAGATCGCGGCGCGGCGGCTCGACGACCTGCTCTGGACGTTCCGCGACGAGAGCTTCGTGCCGCATCGAAGGCTCGGCGCGGGTGACCTGCCGGTGACCGAGCCGGTGGTCGTCAGCACGCCGGGGGTATGGGACGCCGAGATCGACGTGCTGCTCAACCTCACCCCGGCGGTGCCTGGAGAAGCCGCGCGCGCATCGCGCATCGCGGAGGTCGTCCCCGCGGACGGAGCCGGCCGCGACGCCGGAAGACGTCGCTTTCGCGAATACCGCGACCGCGGATTCGAGATCAAGACCCATCGCTGAGCCCCGAGCCCCTGGACCATGGACAAGACCTACGACCCGCATCAGGTAGAGAAGCAGTGGTACGAGCTCTGGGAGCGGGAGGGGCACTTTGTCCCCGGCGCCGGCGGCGAGCCGTACTGCATCATGATTCCGCCCCCCAACGTGACCGGCACGCTGCACATGGGACACGCGTTCCAGGACACGATCATGGACGCGCTGATCCGCTATCACCGGATGAACGGACGAAGGACGCTCTGGCAACCGGGGACCGATCACGCGGGAATCGCGACCCAGATGGTGGTCGAGCGTCAGATCAACGCGGAAGGACTGACCCGCCAGAATCTCGGCCGGAGCGCCTTCGTCGAGCGCATCTGGCGTTGGAAGGAGCACTCGGGCAACACCATCACCCGTCAGATGAGACGGATGGGGGCGTCCGTCGACTGGGCTCACGAACGGTTCACCATGGACGAGGGGCTCTCGGCGGCGGTGCGGGAGACCTTCGTCCGGCTCTACGAAGAGGGCCTGATCTACCGCGGCAAGCGCCTCGTCAACTGGGACCCCGTCCTGCAGACCGCGGTGTCCGATCTGGAGGTCGTCTCAGAGGAGGAGGACGGGGCGCTGTGGCACATCCGCTATCCGCTGATCGACGGCAGCACAGCGCTTCACGAGAAGCGCAAGCACGGCTACCTGGAGGTGGCGACGACACGGCCGGAGACGATGCTCGGCGACACCGCGGTCGCGGTCCATCCCGGCGACCACCGTTACCACGATCTCGTCGGCTCGACGGTCGAGCTTCCGCTCACCGAGCGTCGCATCCCGGTCATCGCCGACGAGATGGTCGATCCGGAGTTCGGCACCGGGTGCGTGAAGATCACCCCTGCCCACGACTTCAACGACTACCAGGTCGGAGAACGTCACGCGCTCACGCGGATCAACGTCCTCACCCCCGATGCGCGGATGAACGGCAACGCACCGAAGCGATACCAGGGGCTCGACCGCTTCGAGGCGCGGGCGAAGATCGTCGAGGATCTGGAGGCGCGCGGCCTGCTCGCGCGCACCGAGCCGCACCGGATGACGGTGCCCCGAGGCGACCGCTCGCAGGCGGTGATCGAGCCCTACCTCACCGATCAGTGGTTCGTGAAGGCGGGGCCGCTGGCGGAGCCGTCGATCCGCGCAGTCGAGAACGGCGACATCCGCTTCGTCCCCGAGCACTGGGCGAAGACGTTCTTCGAATGGATGCGCAACATCGAAGACTGGTGCATCAGCCGGCAGATCTGGTGGGGACACCGGATCCCCGCCTGGTACGACGGCGACGGCAACGTCTACGTGGGCCGTAGCGAGGACGAGGTCCGCGGCAAGTTCGCGCTTCCGCCCTCGCTCGCCCTGGAGCAGGACCCCGACGTGCTCGACACCTGGTACTCGTCGGCGCTGTGGCCCTTCTCCACCCTCGGCTGGCCGGAGCGCACCGACCGCCTGGAGACGTTCTATCCGACCACCGTCCTCGTCACCGGCTTCGACATCATCTTCTTCTGGGTGGCCCGCATGATCATGTTCGGGCTCAAGTTCATGGGGGACGTCCCGTTCCGCGAGGTGTACATCCACGGGCTCGTGCGCGACGGCGACGGCAACAAGATGTCGAAGTCGAAGGGCAACATCCTCGACCCCATCGATCTGATCGACGGCATCGGTCTCGACGAGCTCATCGCGAAACGCACCACCGGCCTGATGCAGCCACGGCTCGCTCCGCAGATCATCGCGGCGACGCGGCGCCAGTTTCCCGATGGGATCCCGGCATACGGCACCGATGCGCTGCGATTCACGTTCTGCTCGCTGGCCACCCAGGGGCGCGATATCCGCTTCGATCTCGGCCGCATCGAGGGGTACGGCAACTTCTGCAACAAGATCTGGAACGCCGCCCGGTTCGTCCTGCTCAACGCGGAGGGCAAGGATTGCGGGCTCGGGGACGGCGAGATCGAGCTCGGACTCCCCGAGCGGTGGATACGATCGCTGCTGCAACGCACCGAGACGCAGACCCGCTCCGCAATGGAGCAGTACCGCCTGGACCTCGCCGCGCAGGCCATCTACGACTTCACCTGGAACGAGTACTGCGACTGGTACCTGGAGCTCTCGAAAACCGTCCTCACCGACCCGGATGCGGACCCCGAGAGGCTCCGCGGCACCCGCCGGACCCTGGTGCGGGTGCTCGAAGCGGTGCTGCGGCTCATCCACCCGCTGATGCCCTTCGTCACCGAGGAGATTTGGCAGCGCGTCGCACCACTCGCGGGCCGGACCGGGCCGTCGATCATGCTCCAACCCTATCCCGTGCCGCGGCCGGAACTCGACGACGCCGAGGCGGTCGAGCACATGACATGGGTGAAGGATCTCGTCCTCGCGATCCGAAGCATTCGCGGCGAGCTCGATCTCGCGCCGGGCCGGCAGATACCGGTGGTCCTCGTCGGCCCGTCGGACACCGAGCGCAGTCGCCTCGCAGGCGGGGCGGCATACGTGCGGGCGCTGGCCCGGGCCGCGACGATCGATATCCTCGAAGCGGGGGATCCGGCCCCGAAAGCCGCGACCGCGCTCCTCGGCGGGCTGGAGATCCTCGTGCCGCTCGAAGGGATCATCGACAAGGATGCGGAGATCGATCGGCTCGGGCGCCAGCTCGACAAGCTCGGAAAGAATCTGGGCCACTCGCGCGCCAAGCTCGCGAACCCGTCGTTCCGCGATCGAGCCCCAGCCGCCGTAGTGGAGAAGGAACGCCGGCGGGCCGCGGAGCTCGATACCTCCATCGGCAAGCTGGAGGCACACCTTGCAACGCTTCGCTCGTTGTGACCGCGCGGGCGGACGCGGAGCCAGGCTGAGACAGCCATTCCCACGAGCGCGTCCACTGCGCCGGTGACGGTGACCGCGGCGAATCCTGCGCCGTCGGGCCTCCGGTGCGCGTTTCTGCGACCGTCGACCAGAGCGGTACCGAATCGCACCGGTCCCAGCCGGGCGAGCAACGTCCACGGCGCGGGGACTTTGACCGGCATCATCGCTCCACTGAATGACTTCGCGGATGGCTTCGTGTTGCCGGTCGGCGCAGTGGCGACAGGGAGGACGATCTCGCAACCAGCACCACGCCGGCCATGATCATTGCGATTCCGGCCGTGCGTGCCTCGCTCAGGGGTTCGGCGAGACGAGGCCATGCGCCCGCCATCACGAACCGGGCAAGGAGATTCCATCATCCGGTCCCTCCGTTGATGTGTCTCGTGGCTATCCTGCCCATCTCAGCACTGCGATACGCGACACGCGGCGCATGAATACTTGACACAAATACTTGACTGTTTTACTCAGTTATGTAGGCTGCGACTCTACTGAAGGCATCCGGGCGATCGAAATGCGACTCACCGCCAAGGGCCGGTACGCGGTGACGGCGATGCTCGACTTGGCCCTGCATCACGATCAGGGTCCGGTGGCCCTCGCCGACATCGCGGCTCGCCAGGGCATCTCACTCTCGTACCTCGAGCAGCTCTTCTCGCAGTTGCGCAAGCGAGGCTTGATCGACAGCACGCGCGGCCCCGGAGGCGGCTATCGTCTGGTCCTCGATCCCGACGCGATCGTCGTATCCGACGTCATCGGCGCGGTCGATGAGAACGTGGATACCACCCGGTGCCACGGGAAGGAGAACTGTCAGGACGACGAGCGCTGTCTCACGCACGATCTGTGGACGGATCTCAGTCGTCAGATTCAAGAGTTTCTGAGCGGCATCGATCTGGCCCAGCTCGTCGAGCGGCGGCGGGTACGAGAGGTGGCGCGGCGCCAGCAGCAGGTGACGGTACAGGTGGAACGAGTACAGGTGGAACGAGACGGATCGAGGGCTTGAATCGCGCCTCGGCCGCATTGAGCCCGACAGACGAATTCGGAGAATCGCAATGCCAATTACCCTGAGTAACACCGCGGCCGATCGGATACGGCGATTCCTCGATGCGCGCGGCCATGGAATGGGATTCCGGCTCGCGGTGAAGAAGACCGGCTGCTCAGGCTTTGCCTACGTGGTCGACCTGGAGGACGAGATCAGCGGCGGCGACCGCGTGTTCGAGTCGAACGGCATCCCGGTCATCGTCGATTCCGACACCCTGCCCATGGTCGACGGCACCCACATCGACTTCGCGCGCGATGGGCTGAACGAGACGTTCACCTACGACAACCCCAACGTCAAGAACCGGTGCGGCTGCGGCGAGAGCTTCGGCATCTGACGGTGCAGGAGACAGCCGTCTGCTCCGCGGCCGCGGCGGCCCATGACCCTGGAGGCGTGTTCGCAAACGTGCTCCACGACACGGAGGCTTCATCCGGGCGTTCCGTATCCCGCACCCATCCCCGTCTCTTCCCTTGAGAGGACGGAGTCCTGGGATCGAGCACCGGCGCCGCGCCGTTCGGAACCGCAGCCCATGGCCGCGTCTCACGGATACGATGACGCATCGCCGACCCCGACGGACGACTGATTCCTCGGTTTTGCAGCGTCTTCCGACCCACTCGTCACCGGAATCATTTCACCTCGTTCATTGGGACACGACTACCTGAGGAGCAGTCTTCATGACGATGGAACGAACCCTCTCGATCATCAAGCCCGATGCGGTCGCCAAGAACGCCATCGGGCAGATCTGCTCGCGGTTCGAAGCCGCGGGGCTGCGGATCGTGGCGGCGCGCATGGTGCATCTCTCTCGCGCACGAGCCGAGGCGTTCTATGCCGTGCACAAGGACCGGTCGTTCTTCCCCGAGCTCGTCGAGTTCATGACCTCCGGGCCGTGCATGGCTCAGGTCCTCGAAGGCGAGGACGCGATCGCGAAGAATCGCGAGGTGATGGGGGCGACGAATCCGGCCGAGGCGGCTCCCGGTACCATCCGTGCGGATTTCGCGGTCGATGTGACCGAGAATGCGGTGCACGGCTCGGACGGCCCCGACACCGCGAAGAGCGAGATCGAATTCTTCTTCGGCGCCGACGACCTCTGCCCGCGAACCCACTGACGGCCACACCGCGCTCGAGATGGAACTCCGAGGAATGCCCGAGCCTGTCAATCTCCTGGGACTGCCGCGGGAGGGGATGCGGGAATTCTTCGCGTCACTCGGCGAGAAGCCGTTCCGTGCGGCCCAGGTGCTGAAGTGGATCCACCACCGGCATACGGCGAGCTTCGGTGCAATGACCGATCTCGGCAAGGTGTTGCGGGCCCGGCTCGACGCGGTCGCGGAGATCCGCGCCCCGGAGGTGGTCGCCGATCGGGTCTCGGCGGATGGAACCCGCAAGTGGCTCTTCAAGGTCGACAGCGGCAATGGCGTGGAAACGGTGTACATTCCGGATGGTCACCGCGGTACCCTGTGCGTCTCCTCGCAGGTCGGCTGTGCGCTGAACTGCACTTTCTGCGCGACTGCGCAGCAGGGATTCAACCGGAATCTGGACGCAGCGGAGATCGTCGGGCAGCTCTGGGCGGCGACCCGCATCCTCGCGGACTCCGATCACACCGGTCCGGACGTCACCAACGTGGTGCTCATGGGCATGGGCGAGCCGCTGCTGAACCTCGACAACGTCGTCCCCGCCCTCGATCTGATGCTCGACGATCTGGGATTCGGGCTTGCGCGCAGGCGGGTGACGCTGAGCACCGCCGGGATCGTTCCGGGGATCCGGGCTCTGGCTCGCCGCTGCCCCGTAAGTCTCGCGGTATCGCTGCACGCGCCCGACGACACGCTGCGGGACGTCCTTGTGCCGATCAACCGGAAATACCCCATCGACACGCTGCTCGCGGCATGCCGGGAGTTCGCCGACACGCTGCCCCGGCAGAAGATCACGTTCGAATACGTCATGCTCGATGAAGTCAACGACACGCCGGAGCATGCGCGCCGCCTCGTCCGCCGGCTGATCGACCTCCCGGCGAAAGTCAATCTCATCCCGTTCAACGCCTTCCCTGGTACGCGGTATCGACGCTCGCCCGCCGCGGTGGTCGAGCGCTTTCGAGACGTACTCATGGCGGCGGGGGTGATGACCATCACCCGCAAGACCCGGGGCGACGACATCGACGCCGCGTGCGGGCAGCTCGCGGGCCTCGTAGTGCCGCGAAGCCGGCGGGTTGCGGAACGGCGCGGCCTGCACCTTGCGCCGGCGCCGCACGTGACTTGAGGCGATTGCAGTGAAGGGTATCCCCATACCGGCCGATCCCTTTGGCGAACGCGGCCCGGGCGCGCATCTTCGCCAGGCGCGAGAGGCAGCGAACATCAGCGCTGACAAAATAGCGGCCTCGCTCCTCCTCGATCCGAAGATAATCGAGGCGCTTGAAGCAGACTCGTTCGATCGGCTTCCCGCCCCGACGTTCGTGCGAGGGTACCTGCGCGGCTATGCCCGTCTGCTGGGGCTTCCGGCCGGGCCGATTCTCGAGATGTACGACCGTCACGGGTTCCAGCCGCCGCCTCTTGACTCGGGCGTCGCGGAAACGCCGCAGGCGCATACCTCCGACACCGTCGTTCGCCTCGTAACGTACGCGGTCGGGGCGGTGCTGGTGCTGCTCGTGGGGCTGTGGTGGCACAGCCAGGGGGGCGAAGGATTCGACATCAGTGGCGAACTGTTCGACTGGTCGTTCGGTCCTGCCCTGGACCCGTCGCTCCCGGCCGTAGAAGCGCCCGGGACGGCACCGGTGGACGGCGAACCCATCACGACGGCGCCGGGGCAACCGAGCGAGTCGTTACCGGACTACGAGCCCCCGGCACCGTCACCCGCCGAGGACGCGGCGTCCGGCGACATCGCGGCGGACGGACCGGTGCCGGCCGACGGTGAAGCGGGCGCCGAACCCATCGCGATGGCGCCGGGGCAATCGAGTGAGTCGTCGCAGGACGACGATCCTCTGGCACCGTCACCCACCGAGGGCGCGGCGTCCGGCGACATCGCGGCGGACGGACCGGTGCCGGCTGAAGCTGTCGTCCCCGAGACCATGACGGGTCGAGAAACTTCCACGACGCCGGCGCCACAATTCGACGTCGCTACCGGGGCTGACCCCAATGCGGAAGCAGGCTCCGCCGGCGCCGATGGTGAGGATACGCCCGCGCCGGACGGGACCGACCGCGCGGATGCAACAAGCGAGTCGGGTGGCGTGACGCTCCCGGCCATGACACCGCCGGCCGTCCCCGACACGGCACAGTCCGGGCTTGTTCTCGAGTTCCCGCATGAATCATGGGTCGAGGTCTACGATCGCGAACGCACCCGTCTGTTCTTCGGCCTCGTGCAACCTGGCCGCGTGCTCAATATCAACGGCGCGCAGCCGTTCGACGTCCTGCTCGGGTTCGGCACGGACGTCCGGGTGACGGTCGATGGAGAGGCATTCGACCACACGCCGTACATGAAGCACGGGGTCGCCCGATTCAACATCGGTGCGGGCCCGACGCTCGACACCGAAACCGCGGAGTCCGCCGAATCCACGGCACCCGCCGCCACCGACTCACCGGCGGCGACTTCTCCACCTCCAAGTGCGCGGCCTATGAACCAGTAGGAAATACAGGCTAGAATCCCCTCCCTCGCCGATCCCGTCGCAGCACCGCGCGCACCCGCGCCAGGCCCGTTTCGAACCTCGTCGAACCGAACCGATGAACACCATCCAGGCCATTCGCGGGATGAACGATATCCTCCCGGGCGACATCTCTGCGTGGCAACACATCGAGCGCCACGCCCGCGCCCTGCTCGGCGCGTATGGATACGAGGAGATCCGGCCGCCGATCGTCGAGCGTACCGAGCTCTTCCGGCGCTCGATCGGGGAGGTGACGGACATCGTCGAGAAGGAGATGTACACCTTCGACGATCGCAACGGCGAGAGCCTGACGCTGCGCCCCGAATGCACGGCGAGCGTCGTACGCGCCGCCATCGAACACGGACTCTTGCGCACGCCGGGACGCAGGGTGTGGGCGATGGGACCGATGTTCCGGTACGAACGCCCCCAGAGGGGCCGGTATCGTCAGTTCCACCAGATCGACGTCGAGATCCTCGGCATTGCCGCACCGAGCGCAGAGGCGGAGCTCATCGTCATGACCCGCCGTCTGTGGAAGGCGCTCGGCATCTCCGGGCTCGCGCTCGAGCTGAACTCGCTCGGCAGCCGCGAGATCCAGGCACGATACCGCACCCGCCTCGTCGAGTACTTCTCCGCGCACGCGCCGGCGCTCGACGCGGACAGCTTGCGCCGGATCGAGACGAATCCGTTGCGGATCCTCGATTCGAAGAACCCCTCGATGCAGGCACTGATCGAGGAGGCACCGCGAATCGTCGACGAGCACGATGACGATGCACGCGCTCACCTCGACCAGTTGCTCGCCATGCTCGACGAAGCAGGCGTCGAGTATCGACTGAACCCACGCCTCGTGCGCGGCCTCGACTACTACACTGGAACCGTGTTCGAATGGACGACCAGTGAGCTCGGTGCACAGGGCGCGGTGTGCGGTGGCGGGCGCTACGACAATCTGGTCGCCGAGATCGGCGGGCAGGCGAGCCCGGCGATCGGGTTCGCGATCGGACTCGAGCGCCTCGTCGCTCTACTCGAGGCTCAGTCCGTCGAGCTCCCGGTCACGAAGCCCCACGCTTACCTCGCGACGGCTGGAGCGCGGGCTTCGATAATCGCCCACGCGGTGGCGGAGCAGCTCCGGGACGCGGTACCGGAGCTGCGTCTTATCGTCGATGCGGCGCACGGAAGCTTCAAGGCGAAGCTCAAACGCGCGGATCGCAGCGGCGCGCGGATCGCGCTTCTGCTCGGGGAGGAAGAGGCGCGCGGCGGCCGGATCGCAGTCAAGGATCTCCGAGCACGCGGCTCGCAGGCAACGGTGTCGATCGACGAACTTGCCGGCCACGTCGCCCGGAATGTATTCGCCGAGTAACGGGCGAGCCAGGAGAGGAGGACCGCGGTGGCGACTGACGAAGAACAGGTCCAAGAGCTGAAGAAATGGTGGTCGGAGAACGGCAAGGGTGTGCTCGCCGGTCTCGGGATCGGATTGGCGGCCGTCTTTGGGTGGTCGTCCTGGCAGACTTCGCACCGGACTCAGGCCGAGCTCGCATCCGTACGCTACGAGCAACTCGTCAACGACGCTACGGCGGGCAAGCATGATCAGGCACTGTCGCAGGCCGAAGCGCTCGCCGGCGAATTTCCGGATTCCGCGTATGCCTCGCTCGCCTCTCTTATCGCCGCCCGTGCCGCGGTGGAGACGAACGTCCCCGACAAGGCGAAGCAGCACCTCGAATGGGTCGTGGAGCACGCGCCCTTCCCCGAGCTCGTCACGATCGCCCGGCTCCGGCTCACCCGTCTGATGCTTGACGCCAGGGAGTACGATGATGCGCTGGACGAGCTCGACGGTATCGACTCGGCGCCGTTTCACGGTCGTGTCACGGAGCTGCGAGGCGACATCCATCGCGCGCTCGGCGACCGCGCCGCGGCTCGTGAGTCCTACGAAACTGTACTTGCCGGCGCGGAGCTTTCACAGTCGACCCGCGTCCGGGTGCAGATGAAGCTCGACGATCTCGGTGAGTTCACGTCCCCTCCATCAAGCTGACATGGGCGGCCACACGATGCGCGACACGCACGACGTCCACGATACGACCTACCGCACGAGGATCGCGCGATCCATCGTGCTCTTCGCGGTGTTCGCCCTCTCGGGCTGCAGCGCCGTCACCGAATACCTGCGGGGAGACGAGAAGGCACCGGCGCCGGCGGAGCTCGAGGAGTTCCAGCCTGCGATCGAGATCGAGACGCTTTGGAGCCGGCGAGCCGCCTCCGGCGACGGCGGACAGCATCTCAAGCTTCACCCGGTGGTGGCCCAGGGCCAGGTGTTCGCCGCCGGCCACGATGGTGACGTCGCAGCGTATGACCCGTTCACCGGCGAGCGACTCTGGGTAGTCGACACCGGTGTCTCCATCTCAGGAGGTCCCGGTGCAGGAGCCGGTCTCGTCGTGGTCGGCAGCAGTAGCGGCGACGTAGTCGCGCTCGCCGGGGCGGATGGCGCGGTCGCGTGGCAGGCACGCGTGTCGAGCGAAGTGCTGTCGGCACCGGCGGTAGACGAACGGATCGTCGTTGTACGCACCGTCGACGGAAAGCTCTTCGGGCTCGACACGACGAATGGCGAACGGAGCTGGGTCTACGACCGCACCGTGCCCGTCCTGACCCTGCGAGGGACCAGCGCTCCCGTGATCGCCGGTGACATCGTGGTCGCAGGGTTCGACAGCGGCCATCTGGCCGCGGTATCGCTCGCGGACGGCCGCCTGCTATGGGAATCTCACGTCGCCACCCCAACCGGCCGCACCGAGTTGGAACGCCTTGCAGACATCGACGCGGATCCGGTCGTCTCGGACGGTGTGGTGTACGTGGTCACGTTTCAGGGACGCATTGCCGCCTTCGATCTGGACACCGGTCGGCCGCTCTGGCAACGCGACATGTCATCGCACGCGGGCATCGGGATCGGCCGGCGTCTGCTCTACGTCACCGACGAGCAGAGTCACGTCTGGGCTCTCGATCGCGGCTCCGGATCGTCGCTGTGGCGACAGGACGGGCTCGAGCTGCGACAGGTGACCCGGCCCGTCGAGTTCGCAGAGTACGCCGTCGTCGCGGATTTCGAGGGTCACGTCCACTGGCTGAGCATCGACGACGGTCGTTTCGCCGCCCGGATCCGAGCCGGCGGCAGCGGGGTGCTCGCCCCCCCGGTGGCCACCGAAGCCGCCGTATACGTCCTCGGCGAGAGCGGTACGCTCACCGCCCTCACCCTGCCCTGATCTGATCGCCGGCGCTCTCGCTTCGCGAGCCGGCAAGAGATTCCGGGCCGGCGCCGAGCACACAGCATGTTGTCAACGGTTGCGATCGTCGGCCGCCCGAATGTCGGCAAGTCGACCCTGTTCAACGCCCTGACCCGCACGCGGGACGCGCTGGTCGCGGATCTGCCGGGGCTGACCCGTGACCGGCGTTACGGCTACGTGCGCATTCAGGAACGCGATGTCGTGGCGGTCGATACCGGCGGCCTGACCGGCGACGGAGACACGCTATCGAGGCTCATCTCCGATCAGACCGCGCTCGCGATCGAGGAGTCCGATGTGGTGGCGCTGGTGCTCGATGCGCGAGAGGGCATCACCGGCGCGGACCAGCGCATCGTGGATTGGCTGAGACGCAGCGGCAAGCCGATCATCATCGCCGCCAACAAGATCGACGGGCTCGACGAGACCATCGCCGCCGCAGAATTTCACGCGCTGGGCCTCGGTGAACCGATTCCGATCGCGGCGGTGCATCGCCGCGGCATCGGCCGCTTCACCGCCGCGCTGGCCGGGATGCTCCCGCAAGATGACGCGCAGCCGGCCACCCGCCGCGACGGCGGCATCCGGGTCTGCATCATCGGGCGGCCCAACACCGGCAAGTCCACCCTCGTCAACCGGCTCGCCGGCGACACGCGAGTGCTCGCGCACGACATGCCGGGCACTACGCGCGACAGCGTCGAGGTGCCCTTCGAGCACGACGGACAGCGGTACGTCCTGATCGACACCGCGGGGATCCGGCGCCGCTCGCGGGTATCGGAGACGATCGAGAAATTCAGCGTCGTCAAAGCGCTCCAAGCGATCGCGGACTCCGACGTCGCGATCGTCTTGCTCGACGCGGACGCCGGAATGAGCGACCAGGATGCCTCTCTGCTGGGGCTCGTCCTCGACCGCGGGCGGGCTCCTGTCATCGCGATCAACAAATGGGATCTGCCGGAGGGCGAAGCCCGCGCCGCGTTGAGTGCCGAGGTTCGGCGCAAGCTCGTATTCGCGCCGTTCTGTCCGGTGTGCCGCATCTCGGCTCTGCACGGCGCCGGCCTCGGCGAGCTCATGCGCCGCGTCGATGCGTGCCATCGCTCGGCGTTCGCCAAGCTCACGGCGTCCAGGCTCACCCGCGAACTCGAGAGCGCAGTCGAACGCACCCCCCCACCGCTGGTGCGGGGCCGGCGGATCAAGCTGCGCTACGCGCACCAGGGCGGATCGAATCCGCCGGTCATCGTCGTGCACGGCAATCAGACGGAGCTGGTCCCCGCCTCTTACCGGCGCTACCTCGCGGGGCGCTTTCGCTCGGCGTTCGCCCTGGTCGGGACACCGCTGCGCATCGAATTCCGCACCGGAGAGAATCCGTTCAAAGGCAGACGGAATACGTTGACCCCGCGCCAGCACCGGCGGCGGGATCGTCTGCTGCGCCACGTCGCGCGGCGCCGCCGGTAGGTGTGAAGCAGGAGCGAAGCCGGATAGCCGGCCGGAAATGCGGGCCGGCTACTCGAGCTGCTCGTGAAGCACGGTGAGGATTCGATGCGCGGCCGAGCTCTCTTCGCGCTCTCCGTCCTGGTCGAGCACCACGACCCGGGTCATGGCCGGCGCTTCCTCGATCAGACGGATGAGGTAGGCGTCATCGCCCTGCTCCGCGCCGTCATCGTTGCCCCAGAACTTCAGTCTGGAGAGCCATCCGGTCTTCTCGCTCTGCGCGCCGTCTCCCCGGTCGGCATAGCGCACGAAGAACAGTCCCCGCGAACGATCGCGGTCCTCGACGGTGAACCCGGCGCGATCGAGGGCAAGGCTGGTGCGCCGCCACGCCCGCGAGAAGCCTTCGTCGAGGGTGAGAGACACCGCGCTGCCGTCCTCGCGCACGAGACGCGCCCGTGGGTCGGGAGTGGTATCCCCGGCGACGAGTGCATCCGCGCGTTGCTCGTCCGCCCCGAGGAAGACCATCATCCGGGAGAGCATCTCCGCTTCGAGTCCGGGGTCGTTGGGGCGAGGTTGCCACACCCTCTCCCCGAGGCCCTCCCGCGTCGCATACTGGGTCTCGCCACCAACGACCATCTGCTCGGCGCCTTGGTGCGAGATGTAGATCTCGGTGGTGCCGGGCTCGGCCCCGCGCTCGATCCGGGTCCGGAACCGATCACGGATCGCCACGCCGTAGAGCGCATCGTTGAGTGCGTTGACCATCCTCTTCAGGAGGCCCGCGGGGAGCGGGGTGTGCTCCTCCGCCCAGTTCGTTTCCATGACCCCGATGTCCGGCTCCTCGGTCTCGAGGGCGAATCCCTGATCGATCCAGAAATCGCGAAGCCTGGGCCACACCACCTCCGGTTTCAACGCGATGACCAGCCAGCGCTCGTCGCCGCTACGCTCGACCCTGGCGTTGTCGATCTCCGGCAGAACCGCCGGCGTGGACCGCGTCCCGGCGCTTCCGTCGCCGCTCGCATACTGCGAGTAGGTGGCGTCGACATCGGGGACCCGGAGCGTATCCCGGAGCGAGGAGCTCGTGAGATCGGGGGGAACCTCGAGCGGCGGGGCACTCTTGCTCGATTTGTAGGACGGCTGCCGGTCAGGCCACACCTCGCCGAGCCCGTCTTCGAGGGTTCCGGAGCAACCGCCGGCGAGCACGGCGCTCGCGGCCAGAACTCCGCCGGTCACCGCACGCCGTGCCCTTCGTCGCCGTGCCGGGATTGTGAACTCCGCCATATCGACCTCGACCGAAATGCTTTCACGGGACTGAAAATCAGGGTTTCATGCTACGTCGATACGTGTTTTCCCACAACGCCCGTGTCATCGGTGCACTACGCATCGAGCCGTCGATCAGCTCTGTGGTTATACTACCGGCCACCTCGGAGCGCCCGGCCTCACACCGGTTTCCACCGAGCGACGAGACCCCACTTTGACCGGTTCCGCGCGATCCGCGATGCAGACTCACCTCATACTCTCAGCCATCGCAGCAGACGAGTCGCAAGGGTTCGCTTCTCTGGTGCGCACCATCCACGAATGCGGGTGCGGCATCCGTGAGGCGCGGCTCGTCCACTTCGGCGATCACGTGAGCATCATCGCGGGGGTGACCGGCAACTGGAACGCGGTCGCCAAGCTCGAGGACGCCCTCGCCCGCCTTGACGGCGAGAGTGGGCTCCGGATCGTCTCGTCGCGATCGAGCCACGGCGCCCCCCCGGCAGAGATCATCCCGTATCTTGCCGAGGTCACCGGCGTGGATCGTCCCGGCGTGCTCGCGCAGCTCGTACGTTTCTTCTCCGACCACGGAATCTCGATCGAGGACCTCCACGCAACGACCAGCCGCACGCCATACAGCGAAACGCAGATCGGATCGGCCCACTTCACCGTCGGCCTGCCCTCGTCGCTGTCGCTGGCCACGGTTCGGGGCGAGTTCATGGATCTCTGTGACGAGCTCAATGTCGACGGCGTGCTCGCCCCGATCAGGTAATCCGTGGGGCCCCCTCGTCACCGAATGCGAAACCGGGAGCTTGAGCGTCGCACGCCCGTGCAAACGCCCACGGAGAACGGCACGCCCTCGGGGGGGTAAGTGTTCGGCCACGCCGTGGAATCGGCGACATCGGAATCATCACCCCCACCGAATCGAGGTTCCGCAAGGGGGCTGGTAACGCGCTTTGCCATGCGCTATCGTCGAGCGCATGGTGGTTCTCGACGAAGGTTTCAGCACAGGCCTGACGCTGGTCGAGGGAGACGGCGGGGCCCGGTCGTTGCCCGTGGTCGTGGCGGAGCGCACGCCGCGCGAATGGCGCTCGCTGTATGAGCGGGAACACGCCCGCGCAGAGGAGGAA
>JAKZYK010000375.1:0-8065 GCA_047514485.1 Gammaproteobacteria bacterium | reverse complement strand
GGAATGAGGGTGGTGGTGTCGTCCTGCTCGACGATCGCGGGTCCCTGGAGCCGATCACCGGCGACGAGCGCGTCGCGGGCGACGATGCGGGTCTCGATCCGGCCCGGCTCGTCCGGGAATCGGACCATGCGGCGGGCGCCGGAGCCCACGCCGGCGGCCCTGGCGCTACCGGAACCCGCGCTGTCGGAACTCGTGCCGGCGGCCTTGGCGCCGCCGATGCTCGTGCCTCCCGGGGGAGCGCCATCGGGACTGGCGCTGCCAGCCGGGGCGCCTCCGGTGCTCGTGACACCTGGAGGAGCGCTATCGAGACCGGCTTCGCCGAAACCGGCGCCGCTCGGCGCCGCGCCGGAGCGGGGCCCGTTCTCAGTGGTGTCCGGGCTTTCCGGTGCGCCCATCCTTCCGGGCGCCGGCGCACCCGCGGCGTGCGGCATCCGCTGGCGATGCACGGCCCGGACGTTGACGAAGCGGGCCGGCGCCTCGACCGCGTGTCCGTGCACCCGCTCGTGAGCCGCGAGGAAGTCGGCATAGAGGCGTTCGAGCCCGTCATCGGCGCTCGGGTCGAGCGATACCTCCAGGAAATAGCCCTGGCCGACGTGGCAGACGTCGGCGAAGTGCAGGATCTCAATCTCGCCGGGGGCGAGCCCCTCCCGCTCCGTCAGCTCCCGACCGGCCGCGTCGAGCTCGGCGACGATGCGCCGCACCGGGGCCATGGAGAGCCCGGCAAGGGGCTCGCCATACGCGACGGATACCTCGTGCTCGATCGGCGCAGCGAGCAGCCCGGCGGCAGAGAGCACGCCGGGATGGCGAGGCACGACCACCCGCGCGATGCCGAGATCGGTTGCGAGCGCGCACGCGTGGAGGGGACCCGCGCCGCCCATGGCGACCAGTGTGAATTCGCGGGGATCGAACCCCTGGCGCACCGAGACGAGACGGATGCCTTCCGCCATCTGGGCATTGACCACCTGATGGATGCCGGCCGCCGCGTCCTCCACGTCGAGCCCGAGCGGCTCCGCGACGCGGCGCCGGATCGCGTCGTGCGCCCGGCCCGGGTCGAGCCGGATGGCGCCGCCCGCGAATTTTCCAGGGTCCAGATATCCCAACACCACCGAGGCGTCGGTCACCGTCGGCTCCCGGCCCCCGCGTGCATAGCAGGCGGGGCCGGGGTCCGAGGCGGCGGAATGCGGCCCGACGCGAAGGCCGCCCGCATCGTCGAGCCACGCGATGCTCCCCCCGCCCGCCCCAATCGCGTTCACATCCACCATCGGTACCCGCACCGGGAACCCGTCGATGACCCCCTCGGCGCGCAGAAGCGGCTTGGCGCCGGATACGAGCGCGATGTCGGAGCTCGTGCCGCCCACGTCGAGGGTGATGAGGTCGTCGTGACCGGCCGCGGCTCCGGTCGCCTGGCCCCCGATCACGCCGGCCGCCGGGCCGGACAGGAACAACCGCACCGGACGGCTACGCGCGAGCTCTGCGCTCGCAAGCCCGCCACGCGACTGCATCACCTGGAGCGGGGCGGGCACGCCGGCATCCGCAAGACGCGTCCCGAGATCGGCGAGATAGCGGTGCACCGTCGGCTTGATGTATGCGTCGAAGGCGGTGACCGCGGTGCGCTCGTACTCCCGGAACGCGGGATCGACGTCGCTCGACAGCGAGATCTCCAGCCCGGGATGCTCCGCGCGCGCGATCTCGCGCACCCGGCGTTCGTGCTTCGGGTTGACGAACGAGAACAGCAGGCAGACTGCGATGCACTCGGCTCCCGCCGCGGCGAGCCGGTCGAGGGCGGCGCGCACCGAATCTTCGTCGAGCGGCTCGATGATCTCGCCGTGCGGTCCGATCCGCTCACGTACCCCGAGGCGCATGGCGCGTGGCGCGAGAAATACCGGGGTCTGGGGATCGAGCCGGATCTCGTACATCTCGCGCCGCATCTGGCGACCGATTTCGAGGGTGTCGCGGAACCCGTCGGTCGTGATGATCCCGAGCCGGCCGCCCTTGCGTTCCAGCACTGCATTGGTCGCCACCGTGGTGCCGTGCGCAAGCTGTGCGATGGAGCCGGGCTCGATGCCCTCCTCCTTCGCCAGCCGTTCCACCGCCGCGATGGCCGCGTCGCCGGGGTCCGCGGGGGTGCTCGGAACCTTGAACACGACAGGCGGCCGTCCCTCGCGCTCGCACACCACATCGGTGAACGTGCCGCCCACATCCACACCAACACGACAACCTGCTCGCAATTTGGTCATGATCGGCTGTTTCTGACCGACAAATCAGGGCCATTTCACGCTGTAGGTCGGGTTAGCCGGAGGCGTAACCCGACATCGGAACGACGCGCTCATGTCGGATTACGCTGTGCTAATCCGACCTACCCGGGACCGGAGCCATAGCGTGAAATGACCCTGACCGACAAATATGTATATGTGTACGACGCCGCACTGGTCCCGTACAATTCCGCTCCTTCGCTCCCAGTCCACGCATGAACGGCCAAGTGCCGAGGCGGTTCGCCGGGAGATCCCTGGCCAAACAGCGGATCAGTGGATACGGGCATGGGACTCTAACCTAACCCGGTATAGCCGGAACGAAGCTTTCTGGATTCCCGCATTCGCGGGATGACGGAATACGCGCAGGACGCCACCCTTCGTCATTCCCGCGCAAGGCCTGCCCTCGTTAAATGCCGGGGCGGGAATTCAGAAGTCACGAACGAATATTTCATTCTGCACAGGACCTCACGAATCCAGTGGCCAAGCTCGAATTCCGGCGCCTCTGCCGACCCGTCGAATCCAGGCCAACGTGAATACCCGCCGATGAACGACCGCAGCTACAACGACTCGCACGACAGGGTCGACCGGTTCGCCGGAGATTCGTTGCACCGGCAGGCCTCGATGATTGTGTTCGCAGGGTCCGCCAACACCGATCTCGCGCGGGAGATCGTGGGGCATCTGAACATGCCGCTCGGCAAGGCGGTGGTCGATCGCTTCAGCGACGGCGAGGTCATGGTCGAGCTGATCGACTCGGTGCGCGGCAAGGACGCGTTCGTGGTCCAGCCGACGTGCGCGTCGGTCAATGGACACCAGCGCAGGTCGGTCGATCAGAATCTGATGGAGCTGCTCATACTCACCGATGCGCTCAAGCGTGCATCGGCGGACCGGGTCACCGCCGTCGTTCCGTACTACGGCTATGCCCGCCAGGATCGCCGCCCCCGCTCCGCCCGGGTCTCGATCTCCGCGAAGGTCGTCGCGAACATGATCTCGGGCGCCGGCGCCGACCGGGTGCTGACGATGGACCTGCACGCCGATCAGATACAGGGCTTCTTCAGCATCCCGGTCGACAACATCTACGCCTCGCCGGTGCTCCTTGGGGACATTTGGAGGCACAAGTATCCGAATCTGATGGTGGTCTCGCCCGACGTCGGCGGCGTGGTACGCGCCCGCGCCATCGCCAAGCGCCTCGACGACGCCGATCTCGCAATCATCGACAAGCGCCGCCCACAGGCGAATCTGGCGGAGGTGATGAACATCATCGGTGACGTGCGCGATCGGACCTGCGTCATCGTCGACGACATGGCCGACACCGCCGGAACCCTGTGCGGTGCCGCGACCGCGCTCAAGGACCAGGGCGCATCGAGGGTCGTCGCCTACTGCACGCACGCGGTCCTGTCGGGCGCCGCGGTCGACACCCTCGAGGGGTCGATGCTCGACGAGCTGGTGGTGACCAACACCATTCCGCTCAATGAGCGGGCTGCCGCGTGCAGCAGGATCCGGCGGCTGAGCGTCGCGGAGCTGCTCGCCGAGAGCATGCGCCGGATCAACGAAGAGGAGTCGATCGGCTCGCTGTTCATGGATTGACGGGGCGTGCACAACGCGCGCCGGTGAGACAACACGCAGGTTGAAATTGGAGTCTGAAACGATGAATGAGTACGAAGTCGTCGCACAACCACGGGATGCCCTCGGTACGAACGCGAGCCGCCGGCTGCGCCGCACGGGAAGATTGCCCGCGGTCCTCTACGGAGGCGGCATGGAAGCCACGTCCATCTCGATCGAAGAGCATCGGATCAAGAAACAGATCGAGAACGAGGCGTTTGCCGCGCATGTCCTGACCGTGAAGATCGATGGCGTGGAGAGCCAGGCCGTCCTGAAATCCGTGCACCGGGAACCCGCCACGGAGCGGGTCATCCACATGGATTTTCAGCGCATCAGCGCCGGCAGCGAGATCCACATGCGCGTGCCGCTGCACTTCATGAACGAGGAGATCAGCCCCGGCCAGAAGGCCGGAGGGATCGTGACCCATCTGCTCGTGGAGGTTGAAGTGGGCTGCCTGCCGAAGGATCTTCCCGAGTACATCGAAGTCGACATGGCGGAGCTCGATGTGGGCGATGCGGTGCACCTGTCGGAGCTCGTGCTCCCCGAAGGCGTACACGTCATGGCACTCGCCCACAACCCCGACAACGATCAGCCGGTGGTGAGCGTACAGCATCCGCAGAAGCTCGAGACCGAGGAGGCCACCGAGGACGAGGAGCTCGATGCGCTCGCACCCGGCCCGGCGCCGTCCGAGGACGAAGAAGACTGATCCACGCCGGCCTTGGGCGCGTCCTATCAGCTCCTCATCGGGCTCGGCAACCCCGGAGCTCGTTACGACGCGACTCGCCACAACGCGGGGGTGTGGCTGCTTGAGCGGGTGGCGAGGCGCTATGCGTCCGGGTTCAAGTCATTGACCCGCTGCTTTGGATCGATCGCGGACGCCGATATCGACGGAACGCGGGTACGGCTGTTCCGGCCGGATACGTTCATGAACCACAGTGGCAGGGCGGTGGCGGCGGTCGCCGGGTTCTACAAGGTCCCGACCGAGCGGATTCTCATTGCGCACGACGAGATCGATCTGCCGGCCGGCACGGTGCGCCTCAAGCGCGGCGGCGGCCACGGCGGGCACAACGGGTTGCGCGATATCGTGCCACAGCTCGCGGGCTCCGATTTCTCCCGTATCCGCATCGGGGTCGGTCATCCGGGGAGCAAGGATCGGGTCATCGGCCATGTCCTCGATCGCCCGCCGCCGGCCGAGCGTTCGGTGATCGACGATGCCATCGACCGCGTGGTCGGCGACATCGCACGCATCGCCGGAGGGGATCTCGAAGGTGCGATGAACATGCTGCACCGGCGCGATCGCGCCGGAGACGAGGAGTAACGATCGGCTTCGGAGCAGTACCGGCGTGACACCGGCACTGCATGTACACAGTTCTTGCGGATAGCGAGCCGCCGGACTGTGCCCTTCGAGTCCGCCTTCATCCGGCGTGCAGCGTGCAGGCGAGACGAGCGAGCCGGACACGAGAGACCCCGGGCATGAGCTTCCAGTGTGGGATCGTCGGACTGCCGAACGTCGGCAAGTCCACCCTGTACAACGCGCTGACCAGTGCGGCGGCCGCGGCGGAGAACTATCCGTTCTGCACCATCGAGCCCAATGTTGGCATCGTGCCGGTGCCCGACCCGCGTCTCGGACGAATCGCCGGGCTCGTCCGGCCCGAGCGCATGGTGCCGGCGGCGATGGAGTTCGTCGACATCGCGGGGCTGGTAGCCGGTGCGTCGAAAGGAGAAGGGCTCGGCAACCGGTTTCTCGCCAGTGTGCGTGAGACCCGGGCGATCGCGCACGTCGTGCGCTGCTTCGAATCCGACGACATCGCCCATGTCTCGGGCCGGGTGTCGCCGCTCGATGATATCGAGATCATCGACACCGAGCTGCTGCTCGCGGACCTGGAGCAGGTGGAACGGACGGGGGAGCGAGCCGCGAAGGCGGCCAGGTCGGGGGAGCGTGAAGCGATGGTGCGTGAAGCGCTGATGGCCCGCGCGTACGACCATCTCGCGGCGGGCCGCCCGCTGCGCACCCTGGAAATCGGCCCTGGCGAGGTGCGGGGGATCGCCTCGCTCTCGCCGCTCACCGCCAAGCCGGTGCTCTACGTCGCCAACGTCGCAGAGGACGGTTTCGGAGAGAACCCGCTCGCGGAGGCGGTCGAGGCGAGAGCACGCGAGGAAGGTGCAGAGGCGGTACGGGTCTCGGCCGCGGTCGAGGCCGAGCTCGGCGGGCTGAACGACGCCGAGCGCACGGAATATCTCACGGCGATGGGGATCGAGGAGCCGGGTCTGGCCCGAGTCGTGCGCGCCGCTTATACGTTGCTCGACCTGCAGACGTTCTTCACCGCCAGCCCCAAGGAGGCGCGCGCGTGGACCCTGCGGCGCGGGGCGACGGCGTTGCAGGCGGCGGGTGCGATCCACAGCGACTTCGAGAGAGGATTCATCCGGGCCGAGGTGGTGGGCTACGACGATTTCGTCGGGCTCGGAGGCGAGCAGGCCGCGAAGGCCGCCGGCCGATGGCGTCTCGAAGGGCGCGACTATATTGTTGCGGAAGGCGATATCATGCATTTCCGCTTCGCAGTGTGAACCGAGGAGCGGCAATCAATTCCCTTGACTCCGCCGCCAGCCACCGATATTCCCTCCAATCTCGTCACAAGCTCCACCATCATGGAAAGCAATCGATCGCAGCCTGCCGCTTGATCGCGCGAGCGGGAATCCCGACCATCGAGCGATGAGCAGCGTCAGATCCGAGCCCGGGCCGCCCCGTCCGCCCGCCATGCTCTCGGTGGAGCAAGCGCGCGCGTATCTGCTCGATCGCGCCCGCCGTATCGAACAGAGCGAGCAGGTCGTACTCGAAGAGGCACTCGGCCGGATCATCGCCACGGACGTGGTGGCGCCGATCGATGTGCCGGGTCATGCGAACAGCGCGATGGACGGCTACGCGGTGCGGGCCGCCGACATCCCGGACGAAGGCGAGGCGACGTTGCGGGTGACCCAGCGGATCGCGGCCGGCGAGATTGGCTCGGCGCTCGGGGCCGGGGAGGCGGCTCGGATCTTCACCGGTGCGCCGATCCCCGGCGGCGCGGACGCCATCGCGATCCAGGAGGATTGCCGGCTCGACGGCGCATCGGTGGTCGTGCCCGGCCCGCTTGCGTCCGGGACGTTCGTGCGTCCCCAGGGGAACGACATCCGGGCGGGGTCGGTGGTGCTCTCGGCGGGGACGCGGGTGCGGCCGCAGGAGATGGGTGCGGTGGCGTCGATCGGGATCGGCCGGATGCAGGTGCGGCGCCGGGTGCGGGTCGCCATCGTCTCCAGTGGCGACGAGCTGCGCCAGCCCGGCGAGCCCCTCGGCCCCGGGCAGATCTACAACTCGAACCGGTTCACACTCCTTGGGTTGCTCGAACGCCTCGGCTGCGACGTCGTGGACCTCGGCGTGGTCGCCGATACGCTGGTGGCGACGCGCGGCGCGCTGCTCGACGGCGCGGGCCGCGCCGACGTGCTGATCACAACCGGCGGTGTCTCGGTGGGCGAAGAGGATCACGTCCGGCGCGCGCTCGAGGCAATCGGCGAGCTGGAGATGTGGAAGGTCAGGGTCAAGCCGGGGAAGCCGATCGTCTACGGCCGCATCGGCGCCTGCGATCTTCTCGGCCTGCCCGGCAACCCGGTCTCGGCCCTGGTGACCTTCTGCCTGTTCGTGCGTCCGTTCATCCTGCGCCGCCTCGGGGCTGCCGGCGTCTTCCCCGCCCCGGTGCTCGTCCCCGCGCGGTTCGAATGGCCGAGGCCAGGGGGGCGTCGCGAGTTCGCACGCGCCCGGCTCGTGGTGTCCGATGACGGCGAGACCGGCGCCGAGATACACGCGAGGCAGGGCTCCGACGTTCTCTCGGCGGCGACGTGGGCGACGGGGCTCGTGGAGATCGCCGAAGGGGCAATCATCGTGCCCGGCGATCGCGTCCGGTACTACTCGTTCGGAGATCTGCTCGACTGATGCCGGTGATTCGAATCCAGAAAGAGCCTTTCGACGCGGGTGCGCTCATCGAGGCGGCGCACCGTGCCAACCCCAAGGTAGGGGCGGTCGCGGCGTTCATCGGGCTCGTGCGTGACGTCAACGAGGGCAGCGCCGTCTCGGAGATGACGCTGGAGCACTATCCCGGGATGACCGAGGGTGCGATCGAGCAGATCTGCCGCGACGCAGCCGAGCGCTGGGAGGTGCTCGACGCCCGCGTGGTGCACCGGGT
>JAKZYK010000374.1:0-2509 GCA_047514485.1 Gammaproteobacteria bacterium | reverse complement strand
CAGCCGGGCCGGCTCGGTTTCGAGCCCGGCCAGCGCGAACTCATCGACGCTGCGCAGCACGTGGCTCGACGAGACCCGCATCGCCTCGCGCTGCTCCCAGGTCGCGAGGCTGGCGACGAATTCGCCTGTCTCCTGCACGTTGTGCAGGCTGTCCTTGGCGCCGCCCTCGGCGTGCGAGCCGCTCGGCGCGTACATCACCTGCGGCGGGTGATCGCCGCAGGCGTTGAAGTAACTGAAGGGCGCGAGGTTGAGCAGGCCGGCGTTGTCGAGCGTGGTGATCCAGCCGATCGGTCGCGGCACCACGCAGGACTTGAAGGGGTCGTGCGGCAGGCCGTGATCGTTGCGCGCGGTTTCGTAGAACATTCGCCCGCAACTATGCCTTCGGCCTCTGAATGAACTCCACCGTGATGCCGTCGGGATCGCGGGTATAGACCACGAGGCCGCCCTTGTTCGGCCCCGCGTTGACGGTGATCGGCGCGCCCATCGGCTCGGAGCCGGCGTCCCGCACCGCCGCGATCGCCTCGTGGATGTCGTCGACGTCGAAGGCGATATGGGCAAAGCCCGCATCGCAGGGGCGCGACTCGACCCGGCCGCGGTCGGCGGGACCGCGATACTCGATCAGCTCCAGCCGGTGACCGGGCGCCTGCAAGTAGGCGACCTCGATATCCGCGCCCTCCACGCCCACCACCTGCTCGATGAACTTCGGGTCGCGCGGCGAGCGGTTCAGCAACTCGAAACCGAGCGCATCGCGAAACAGGCCGATCGCCCGGTCGAGGCTGGAGACCGTGAAGCTCGTGTGGTTGGTCGACGTGATCGTGAAGCCCGCCATCGTCGCTGATCCTCCCATTTGGTCGCGACCACCGCGCGCGGGCCGAGCCTATCACACGGATGAGCCTCACTCCCGACCGCAGACAGCCTTCTGCTTGACGCCCGCACTCTGGAACAGCAGATGATTGTAATGGACCAACTCCAATGCATGTCCATCGACGGGGAGTCGTCGCAGTAGTAACGTGGAGCGGCGGCTTGGTCGCCGAACACGGAGAAGAACCATGATCTCCGACCAGACGAGAGGTGCCATCTGGCAGGGACTGCTCGACATGGCGCGGTGGTCTAGATACTACGACGCCACGGCAAGACGTTACCATGTGCACAGAAACATCCTGAGAATTCTCTTGGCCTTCTTGGGAATCGCGACAGGGGTCACGCTGGTCGACGTGATACCGACGAGTTTCGTCGTCGCACCTGGTCTGGCCATACTTGCTGTGACGATCTGGGACCTGGTCGTCGACCCCGGCAAGACGGCCGCGATGCTGGGTTCCGTCAGTAGGGAATTCAGCGACCTTGAGACGGAGTACCGCAATTTGTGGGAGAGCGTCTACGCAGATCGGATGGAGGAGGATGAGGCCGTGAGCCGATCCGAAGAAATCATGCGGCGCGCCGCCGCAGCCTCCAACCGACTGGATATCCATACCGACAACAAGACCAACGAGCGTTGCGCGGTGGCTGCATACGAGGCCGAGGCGATTCGGTATGCCGCATGAGCCCGACCCAATCGAGAAATTAGGGCCACCACCGAGACCGCCGAAGCCGCCGCCCCCTTCCGCCTCCTCCTCGGCCGAAGCCTTGATCAAGAGTAGTCTCAGGGCATCCGGCCGAGGTCGCAAATCGTTGCAACGGATCGAATCCCACGTAGCTCCGCTGGCTGCGGTTCGACGGCGTAGTGCCTTGGCCTCAAGGAGGCTCTCGTGACGGTCAAATCCTCGATCTCCCTCACCGATGAGCAGCATGCCTTTGCCAAGGCGCTGGTCGAGGTCGGGCACTACCCCAACGTTAGCGCGGTCTTGCAGCGAGGCGTCGACCTGTTGCGCCAGCGAGTGGAGGCCGAGGGACCAGAAACCGCGGCGCTGCGCACCCTGCTGTCGCGCCGCCGAGAGGGCGCGTTCGTCGGCGCGGAGGGGATGGACACACGGCTGGCCGGGATGATCGGCGACAAGCGTCGCGCGCATGGCCTTTCGTCTTGAGTTCTCGGTCCAGGTCGATCGGGCAGGATCACGTTCGTCACATGATGGCCCGGCTTCTCGCAGACTAAATCCCGTGATCGGTGCAGGAGCGGACTGAGGAGACTGACAACGAGCGCCGGCGCTCACTCCCCCGCCGGTGCAGTGACTTCAAGACCGGGACGAACCAGATCGCTTGCCGCTGCGCGCCGCTCGTAGCGACGGGCGGGGGCGTTCACCACGGGGGCGAGCGGCGCCGCGTCGTGGGCGGCGTCGCGGCGCGCGGTGGGCGCGGGCTGATAGAGCGTCGTGCGTTGCACCGGCGTGCGCCCCAGCCCCTCGACCAGCGCCTCGATCGCCTCGGGCGGAAACTCCTGCCCGTGGCTCGCGCCAGCGGCGCGGGTGATCGATTCGTTCATCAGCGTACCGCCGATATCGTTGGCGCCCGCGCGGAGGCAGGCCGCAGCGCCCTCCGGCCCCATCTTGACCCAGGAGGTCTGGATGTTGGCGAT
>JAKZYK010000373.1:0-5739 GCA_047514485.1 Gammaproteobacteria bacterium | reverse complement strand
CACCCGTCGCCTGCATGATCTCCATGAGCAGGAAGTAGTAGGCGGGGCCACTCCCGGACAACGCGGTGACCGCATCGAGCTGTGCTTCGTCGTCCACCCAGATGGTGATTCCCACCGCCCGCAGGATCGCATCGGCGCGGTCGCGCTGGCCAGGGTCGACTTTCTCGTTCGCGAAGAGCGCGGTTGCGCCGCAACCGACGAGGGCCGGCGTGTTCGGCATCGTGCGCACGATCGCCAAGTCTCCGCCCGCCCAGCGGTTGATGTCGGCTTCGCGCACTCCGGCGGCGATCGACACCAGGAGAGGCTCGTGCTCGCCGAGCACCGGCGAGAGCGCCTGCACGACTGTATGCATGACCTGCGGCTTGACGGCCAGCACCACCGTAGCGCAGCGCGATGCCACGATGCCGTTGTCGCCGCCGACGTTGACACCGAACCGCTGCGTGAGGTCGTCGAGCTTCGGGGTGTCCGGGTCCGACACCCAGATCGTGCCAGGCGGCGTGCCATTCGCGACCAACCCGCCGATGAGGCTGGTTGCCATGTTGCCACCGCCGATGAATCCGATGTTCGAATCGCTCATTCCGGCCACCGTGCACGCAAGTCGTCTCCTGCCGGTCATTATCGAGCATTGATGCATCGCCGCAACCCGCCCAGCCGATTTTTCGCCCTGACGTTTGCACCTGTCGCGGCCGGGCGATCGGCGTCGACGCTATCGAGCCGCGAGTTTGCGAGAATTCGTGGTGATTCCGGCGTCGCCCGTTCGTCGGCGAGGGACGCGGGCTGAAGTCGGGGCGCCAGTGCATATTTCCTACCGGATCTCGCCGCTGAAGGCATCGGTTTCCGGTACTGCGTTCGAGCAACCATTCGCGCTCCATGCGCCGGCAGCGGCGCGGTAAGATGCCGCCCCCTGGACCCGACCGGAGCCGCGCCGTGATCGTCGAGCAAATCTGGACCGCCAACGCCTACCGCAACTTCAACTACCTGATCGCGTGCCCCGAGACCGGCGAGGCGCTCGCCGTCGATCCGCTCGATCACCGCAAGTGCCTCGCCGCGGCGAAGGCGCGCGGGCTCGAGATCACCCGGATCCTCAACACCCACGAGCATGGGGACCACATCGGAGGCAACGGCCCCATGGTCGAGGCGACGGGCGCGAAGATCCTCGCCCACGCGAACGCGGGCTCGCGCATCCCGAACATGGACGAGGGGCTCGGGGCCGGAGACGTCGTCAAGGTCGGCCGCACCGTCGAGCTCGAAGCGCTCGACACCCCCGGGCACACGATGAGCCACATCTGCCTGCTCTCGCACACCGACGCACCGGCGCTGTTCTGCGGGGATACGCTGTTCAATGCCGGCGCCGGCAACTGCCACAACGGCGGGCATCCGCACGAGCTCTATCAGACGTTCGTCCGGCAACTGGCGAAGCTGCCGGATGCGACCCGGATCTATCCCGGTCACGACTACTGGGAGAACAATCTCAGCTTCACCCTCGACCGCGAGCCTGACAATGCGAAGGCGGCCGAGCTGCTGCAGGACGTGAGCGCGCGCAATCCGGACGATGCCCTGATCTCGACCCTGGGGCTGGAGAAGGAGATCAACTCGTTCTTCCGTCTCACGAACCCGAGCGTCATCGCGAAGCTGCGCGACGCGTTCCCCGATCTCCCCGAACCACTCGATCCGAAGACCGTCTTCCTGAAGCTGCGCGAGCTGAGAAACCACTGGTGAGCAACGGACCTGAATCCGCCGCCCACGGTAGAAGTCTCAGCGCCGCTCGCCCTTCCTTCCGCCCTTCCTTCGCATCGTCGGTCCATGGATCGGCGGTGCCGGCTGGGCGCCGTACCACCGCTTGAGAGAACAGCAGCGCAGAGCAGCGGAGACGGTGCGCGAGATCGAAGCACGATTCGGCGGGTGGGTCATCGCGGCGCGGTGGCCGATCATCGTCATCACCCTGATCGTGGTCGCGGTTGCCGGGAGCGGCGCAAGGTTCCTCGAGTTCTCCACGGACTACCGTGTGTACTTCAACGAGGACAATCCGCAGCTACTCGCATTCGAAGCGTTGGAGAACACGTTCACGGAGAGCGGCAACGTCCTGTTCGCAATCGTCCCGGACGACCGCGACGCCACGTCGGCCCGCGCGCTCGAGGCCACCGCATGGCTCACCGAACACGCCTGGAAGACACCGTACTCGACCCGCGTCGACTCCATTACCAACTTCCAGCACACCACGGCCGACGGTGACGATCTCGTCGTACGCGATCTGGTGGACGAAGCAGTCCGCGGGGATGCAGCCGAGCGGTCCCGGATTCGCGCCGTCGCCCTCGCCGAGCCGCGTCTCGCGGCACGCCTCATCGCTCGGGATGCCGGGGTCAGCGGCGTCAACGTGATCGTGCAGTTGCCGGGAGAAGACGAGACGCTCGAAGGTCCCCAGGTCGTCGAGTTCGCGCGCGATCTGGCGAGCGAGGTCAGGGAGCGCTTCCCGGGCATCGACGTCCGGATGACGGGTCTGGTGATGATGAACAACGCCTTCGTCGAATCGTCGCAGCACGATCTCAAGACCCTCGTACCGGCGAGCTTCGCGGTGATGGCGCTCGCGCTCGCGCTGCTGACCCGAGGGCTCAGCGGGACGTTCGCGACGATGCTCGTCGTCACGCTGTCGATCGTGACCGCGATGGGTCTCGGCGGCTGGGCCGGCTTTCCGTTGACGCCTCCCACGGCCGCGGCGCCGACCATCGTGCTGACGGTGGCGATCGCCAATTGCGTGCACGTCCTGGTGACCCTCCTTCACTGCATGCAGGCCGATGCTTCCCGCACGCTCGCGGATCGAGGAAGCGGCGCGTTGCTCCGGCGCACCCGACCCGGCGACCTCAAGCGGGACGCGATCGTCGAGTCGTTGCGCATGAATCTTCAGCCCGTCTTCCTCGCGAGCCTGACCACCGCGCTCGGCTTCCTGAGCATGAACTTCTCCGATGTGCCGCCGTTCCGCCATCTCGGGACGTTCGTCGCGTTCGGGGTGGGCGCGGCGTTTGTTCTCTCGGTCACCTTTCTGCCGGCCCTGCTCTCGCTCCTTCCGGTGCATGCGCGTGCGACCGGACATCGCCACGACGCGGCGATGGTGAAGCTCGCGGAGTTCGTCGTGCACCGGCGCACGGGACTGCTGTGGGGGTCCGCCCTGATCGTCGTGGTGCTCGTCGCCTCGATATCGCGCAACGAGCTGAACGATGTCTTCCTTCATTACTTCGACGACAGCGTCGAGTTTCGGCGCGACGCCGATTTCACGGTCGAGAACCTCACCGGCCTGTACACCGTGGAGTACTCGCTCGCTTCCGGTGAACCGGGAGCGGTCAGCGATCCCGCCTTCCTCGCCGACGTTGCGGCGTTCGCCGAGTGGTACAAGGCGCAGCCCGAGACCATCCACGTCAGCGTCATCACCGATACGTTCCGCCAGCTCAACAAGAGCATGCACGGCGACGATCCGACCGAATATCGTCTGCCCGCGAGCCGCGAACTCGCCGCGCAGTATCTGCTCCTCTACGAGATGTCGCTCCCGTACGGCCTCGATCTCAACAATCAGCTCGACGTCGACAAGTCGGCGACCCGGATGACGGTGGCGACGCAGACGCTCTCGTCGAACGAGGTGCTCGCCCTCGATCGGCGGGCGCAGCAATGGCTGGCCGACCATGCGCCGAACATCGCCCGCGCCGAGGGCTCCGGCACCACATTGATGTTCGCGTATCTCGGCCGGCGCAATATCGTCTCGATGCTCTTCGCGACCACGGTCGCTCTCATCGGGATTTCCATCGTCCTCATCGCCGCGCTGCGCTCGCTGCGGCTCGGGCTCACGAGCCTCGTCCCCAATCTCGTGCCGGGGGCGATGGGCTTCGGGATCTGGGGATTGGCGGTCGGAGAGGTCGGACTCTCGCTGTCGGTGGTCACGACCATGACGCTGGGCATCGTGGTCGACGACACGGTGCATTTCCTCAGCAAGTATCGCCGGGCCCGGTCAGAGCTCGGCTACGCGCCGCCCGATGCCGTGCGCTATGCGTTCGTGACCGTGGGCCGCGCCCTCCTCACGACATCGCTCGTGCTCGTGGCAGGCTTTGCGGTACTGAGCCTCTCGAGCTTCGAGCTCAACTCCGGGATGGGGCAGCTCACCGCGCTGGTCATCGCACTTGCGCTCATCGCCGATTTCTTCCTCCTGCCCCCTCTGCTCATGAAAGTCGAAGGAGATTCCAATGAAGACGCTGCTGTCGATCGTGCTGCTCGCGATCGTGCTCCTGCCTGACGCATCCGCAGAATCGCCTGAAGAGAAGGGCCTCGCGATCGCCGAGGAGATGGACCGCCGCGACCGCGGCTGGAAGGACCAGCGTGCAAGCCTGGTCATGACATTGCGCAACCGGCAGGGGCAGGAGAGCCGCCGTGCGATCCGCGTGAGCACCCTCGAGGTCGACGGCGGCGGCGACAAGAGCCTCACCGTGTTCGACACTCCGCGGGACGTGAAGGGCACCGCCTTCCTGAGCTTCACCCATGCGACGAAGCCTGATGATCAGTGGATCTACCTGCCGGCGCTGAAGCGGGTCAAGCGGATATCGTCCACGAACAAGTCGGGGCCGTTCATGGGCAGCGAGTTCGCCTACGAGGATCTCTCGTCGCAGGAGGTCGAGAAGTTCCGTTACAAGTGGCTGCGCGACGAGACGCTCGACGGGAAGAAGACGATGGTCGTCGAGTACTTCCCCGAGTACGAGCATTCCGGGTACACGCGCCAGATCGTATGGATCGACAGCGAGATCTGGCGTGTGATCAAGACCGAGTTCTACGACCGGAGAGGCGCACTGCGCAAGACGCTCACGATGGGCGACTATCAACGATACGCCGATCGATACTGGCGCCCCGGCGTGATGCACATGGTGAACCATCAAAGCGGCAAGAGCACCGAGCTTCAGTGGAGCGACTATCGACTCGGCACCGGGCTCAGCGAGAGCGATTTCGATCGGAACGCGCTCAAACGGGCGCGGTGAGACTGGCCGGACGGTGCTCGCGGCGGCGATGGCGGCTGAAGAAACCGGTGGTGATGAGGGCGGCGGCGCACAAGGTAGGGTATGGCCGGCCGACTCTCACCGCGGCGTTTACAAAAAAGGCCGGGCGGTGGAGGACCAATGGCGCACAGGGTGAACGGAGGCGCGGTCGAACGATTTTCGTGACGCAGGCACGCGGAAAAAAACGACGGTGGGGACGACGGTGAGAACGATGCTGAACATGGCAAGGCATGGCAGAGCGAGTCTCGCGGCGGCTTCGCTGCTTGCGCTGGCATCTCCACTCGGCGCGGTTGAGATCAGCGGCTATTTCGAGCTCGAGCCGCGCGGCTTTTCGCAGTCCCCCGCGTTTCCTCGGCAGAGCCGCAACGGCCTTTCGTTCGCCGCTCAGCCCGAGCTCTACCACTCTTTCGACGACGACCGGCAGAGCCTGCTGTTTACGCCGTTCCTGCGGCTCGATACGGCCGATGACAGGCGCACGCACTTCGACGTACGGGAATTGCTGTATCAGCGGGTGTTCGACGAGGCGGAGCTTCGCATCGGGATCGGCCGGGTGTTCTGGGGAGTCGCCGAGTCCTACCATCTCGTCGACGTCATCAATCAGACGGATCTCGTGGAGAACATCGACCGCGAGGGCAAGCTCGGCCAGCCGCTCGTCAACCTCACCTTCATCCGCGACTGGGGTGCTCTCGATCTGTTCATGCTGCCGGGGTTT
>JAKZYK010000372.1:0-11021 GCA_047514485.1 Gammaproteobacteria bacterium | reverse complement strand
CAAGCTGTGGCAGAACCTGACGGAAGAATCCACCGACAAGGAATAGGCTACGCAATGTCCGGTTGGGCAATGGAGCGGCGGTCATGAACGAATCGAAGGGGTCGCATGTGGCGATCGGCAGGGCTCGCGGGGTCGGCGAGGCGGTGCGTGCGCTGCGGGCCGGCGATGTCGGGCCGGTCGAGGTCCTCGATGAATGTCTGGCGCGAATCGAGGCCTCGGAGGCCGAGGTCGGGGCGTGGGTCGAGATCGACGCGGACGGCGCGAGGCGCACCGCGGCTCGGCAGGCGGAGCTTCCGCGCGAGGAGGCGCGTGACCTGCCTCTTCTCGGAATTCCGGTCGGGATGAAGGACATCATCGACGTCGCGGGACGGCCGACAAGGGCAGGGTCCGCCCTGCGCGCCGACCACCGGGCAGAACGCGACGCGCCGATTGCGAAAGTCCTCCGCGACCTCGGCGCGATCATCCTCGGCAAGACCGAGACCACTCAGTTCGCATGCCAGGACCCGGCCCGAACCCGCAATCCCTGGAACCTCGATCGCTCCCCCGGGGGGTCGAGCGCGGGCAGCGCAGCGGCGACCGCGAGCGGGATGTGCCTGGCCGCGCTCGGCTCGCAGACCGGCGGGTCGATCACGCGCCCCGCGAGCTTCTGCGGGGTGGCGAGCTTCAAGGGGGCCTGGGGTGCGTGGCCGCTCGAAGGCATCGTTCCGGTGAGCCAGCACCTCGACCACGTCGGCCCCATGGCGCGCTCGGTGGCGGACCTCGCCCTGATCTGGACGCTCGTCGAGGCGCGCCTGCGGCCGGAGTGGGCCGCGGATCTGGCGCGCCGGAGCGAGGCCATCATCGCCGGCGAATGGTTCGACGGCGCGGCACCGCCGCGTCTCGCGGTCGTCGAGGAGTATCACTACGAGACGAGCGAGCCGTCCGCCCTCGATGCGTTCAGGAGCAGCATCGGCCGCCTCGAGGAGGCGGGGGCGGCGATCGAGCGACTTGCGCTCCCCCCGAGCTTCGCCGGCATGCACGCGAGCCACCGTCTGGTGATGGCGGTCGAGGCGGCCGACGTGCATCGAACGGACTTCGCGGCGAGGCCCGATACGTATCGGCCGAAGCTCACGCAGCTCATCGAGCGGGGGCAGTCGGTGTCGGCCGTCGACTACCGGGCCGCGCGCGTGCATCAGCAGCGCTTCGCTGCGGATTTGGCCGCCGCCCTCGACGCACCCGCGGGGCCGATCATCGCGGTGTCTCCGGCGACGGTGTCGAGCGCGCCGCCGCTGGTGGAAGACAGCACCGGAGATCCGCAGTTCAACTCGGTGTGGTCGTTCAGCGGGCTGCCGACATGCGGAGTGCCGGCCCGCCTGGGCGAGGACGGGCTGCCCCTCAGCCTGCAGCTCGGCGCGGCCCGCGAGTCCTTTGCGCTGTTTCAGGCCGCGGCCTGGTGCGAGGCGGTGCTGGACTTTCCCGCAAGCGGTTGAGAGGCGGCCGTACTCACTCGCCGCGCCCGTAGCGCTCGGCCGATCGCTGCCAGGCGCGCGCGGGGTCCGGAGAGCGCCGGGGCCGTGCGCGGGCGGCTTCGAGCGCCGCCGTTCTCGGCTCTCCGCCGTCGAGCGCCCGGAAGCACTCGATCACCGCTCGTACCGGGTTGCCATGGCGCTTCGCGGCAAGCGAGAGCGGCTCGGTGGATCGCGCGCTGCAATGCCCGCACGGCCATCCCAGGCGGGCCATCAGGTCCAGGGCGCGTCCGTCGGGGAATCGCTCCATCAGCTCCCGGATGGTGGTGGAGCCGCGGATCGTGGTGTCGGCGAGCCGCGAATCAACCCTCGCGGAAGTCAGTCGGCCGGACACCGGCTCACCCCGCTCCACTACGCGGCTTCGCCCGAATTCCGGGACAACGGTGACCGGAAGTCATAGCGTATTCCTCCTCTCGCACTCAGTCCGCCGCGGCCGAATACCAGTCCTGCGACGCCGGCATCCGGATCGCGTCGGCCGGCATCTGGTAGCGCGCGAACGGGAGCACGACCACCTTCGCGTCCGGTCCGTGCCGCGCCATCGCTACCTCGAACGCGCTTTCGAGCGAAGTCGTCGCATTCATGCCGATGTCGCGCGCCATCGGCAGGTTCTCCTCCAGGGTCACGATCGTGAGGTACTTGCGGGACATGACCTCGTAGATCGGTGCCCAGATGCAGCCTGCCCACATCTCGACCTGGCGATGGTGGATGTCGCGGTGCAGCCGCTCGAGGTTGCGCGGGGAGTGCGGCATGTACGGCTTCATCAGGTCGAACAGAGCGAGTCCCGGAAAGTGGCCGAGCTTGGTCTCGACCCCCGGGCTCGGCGAGCAGTAGATCATGTCGCCGCCGTCCTTGAGGACGAGATCGGCGGACATGCACCCCCATCCGGTATGGAAGAAGAGGTGGTCGGTCGGGGCGAACACCCCGCACACGGCGATGTCGGCGGGTCCGCCGAGCGGCCGGCGGTAGGCGTAGGCGTCGTTGAACACGCGCACCGCCTCGCGGTGGGCCTGGGGATGAGCGCCGAAGTTGAGGTAGCACACCGCCCCCTTCGTATCGAGCACCGAGTTCAGCGTGCAGGTCAGATCGCACATCGTCGCGACCTCGTCGATGTCGGCCCGCATCGGCCCCGCCATGGCGCCGTAATGTGTCTTGGGCGACAGCACGAAGGCGCCGTGGTTGGACTCGATGGTCTCGTCGGAGCACACCCCCGGGAGGATCAGCTTCCCGCCGCCGCCGTAGCCCCAGTGGTTCGACTGCGCCTGCCCGATCGCGATCCTCACGTCGCACTTCGCGACCTCGTTGTGCACCCACACCGGGGTGCCCCGCGACGAGACGCCCTTGAACGTGTAGAGGTCGGCGTTGCGCGGGTCGTCGTTCTGGAAGAACGGGATGCCGAGGCGCTGCATCCGGTCGAGGTTCTCGCGCCCGAGCTTCATCTCGGTGTCGCGCTCCGACATCGGGAACACCTTTCCGTTAGCGCAGACGACGCGCGCATCGCGCACCCCGCGTCGCTCCACCGTGTCGAAGACGGCGGGGAGGAGCTTCGAGGCGGGGGTCGGCCGGAACTGGTTGTCGATGATGATCGCGAGCGACTTGTCAGGGCCGATCAGCTCGGAGAAGCGCGGACCGCCGGCCGGGCGTTCGAGCGCCGCCGCCGCGGCGGCGGTAACGTCGGGCAGGGCAGGGGGCTCGTTCGGCTTCAGCCACGCCCAAAGGTTGCGCCTTGGAATCCGGAGAAAGAGCTGCTCGCGATAGACGGAGCTCGGGTCGTCGCACGAGCCGATGGTGAGCGGGTCGAGCGACTCGTACGGGATATCGACGGTGACCGTATCGTTCAACGCTCGGGCTCCTTGCGGTGCGGATTCGGCAGTCACCGGCATGTTGAAGCATGCCGGACCGTCCCCGTCAATAGCCGGGCGGTGGACGAGTCTGGCGACGCGGCGGATGCGATTCCGACTTCCGCGTACTCTGACAGGTTCCGGCATTTGTTCGATATTGGATCTCTTGAATCAGGGCGAATCCGGATTCGGTCGTTCTCCCGGCATTGACAGGCGGTGTGGTAGAAGCGACCGTTCCGTTCGACGCCGCTCATGGCGTTCCAAATGGAGATCCAAAACGTGAAGAGATTGATCGGACTGGCGGCAGGCTTGGCCCTCTCGGCGAGCGCCGCGTATGCGGCGGAGAAGTGGGACATGCCCATGGCCTATGCGGATTCGAACTACCACACCCAGAACGGCAAGCTGTTCGCCGAGGCGGTGGGGGTGTGCACCGGAGGCGCGCTCGAGATCGTGGTGCACGGAGGCGGCTCTCTGTTCAAGGGCAACGAGATCAAGCGTGCCGTGCAGACCGGCCAGGCTCCGATCGGGGAGCGCCTGCTGAGCGCGCATCAGAACGAGAACGTCGTCTTCGGCTTCGACTCGGTGCCGTTCCTGGCCTCGTCCTTCGATGCCTCGGACAAGCTCTGGCGCGCGGCTGGCGACAAGCTGACCGCGATCCTCGCCGATCAGAACCTGGTCCTGCTCTACTCGGTTCCGTGGCCGCCGCAGGGCATGTACTTCAAGCGCGAGATCAACGGTGTCGCCGACATGGTCGGGATCAAGTTCCGTGCCTACAACGCTGCGACGGCACGGGTGGCCGAGCTCGCGAAGATGCTCCCGGTGCAGGTCGAAGCGGCGGAACTCAGCCAGGCGCTGGCGACGGGTGTGGCGGAAGCCTTCATCTCGTCGGGCTCGACCGGTTACGACCGCAAGGTCTGGGAGCACCTGAGCAATTTCTACGACACCCAGGCCTGGCTGCCCCGCAACTACGTATTCGTGAACGCGGACGCCTTCAATGCCATCGACACGCAAGCGCAGAACTGCCTGCGTTCTTCGGCGATGCTCGCGGAAGCGGCGGGCACGACGCGGGCCCGCGAGCTGACCGGCTGGTATCTCAGCCAGCTTGCCGCCAACGGCATGAGCGTGCAGGCGCCCGGCGAGCAACTGATGGCCGACTTGGCGGAGATCGGGGCGACCATGTCGGCGGAATGGGTCGAGGCCGCGGGCGCCGACGGAGCGGAGATCATCGGCGCTTTCAAGGCTGACTGAGCGACCGGCAGGCGGCCTCTCCCTCTCGTTTCTCGGGCCGGACCCCCGGCAAGAGGGAGGGGCCGTCGTCATGCAAAGGATCTCTCCCATGCTGCGGATCCTTCGAAGGCTGCTTGACGGGCTCTACCTGGCGGGCGGCCTGGTGGGCGCGGTGTTCCTCATCGCGATCCTGGGGCTGATCATGGCCCAGATGATCGCGCGCTGGACCGGCAACGTATTCCCCGGCGGCACCAATTACGCAGGTTACTCGATGGCCGGCGCGTCGTTTCTCGCCCTGGCCTACACACTGAACAAGGGCGCCCACATTCGGGTGACACTGGTCCTGAACTCGTTGGGCCGGTGGCGGCGGTTCGCCGAGATCTGGTGCTACGGCGTCGGGGCGGTCACCGCGGTGTTCTTCGCCCGTTACGCGGTCAAGGCCAATATCTGGTCGCACAAGCTGAACGACGTGAGTCAGGGGCAGGATGCGACACCGCTGTGGATCCCTCAGATCGTCATGTCGGTGGGCACCTGCCTGCTCGCCCTGGCGCTTGTGGATCACTTCATTCGCGTGCTGCTGACCCCGCATCCCGGCGTCGAGACACCCAGGCTGGGGGACGGCGATGGCTGAGCTGGCGCTGGCATCGGATCTGCCCCGCCGCCTGTCCGCGCTCACCGTCTCCGTGCTGCTGGCGGCCGGAGCCTGGCTCCTGCTCGAAGGCATCGGGGCCGACTACATCTGGGCCAAGACTGCCATCTTCCTGTTCGTGCTGTTCTTCCTGCTGGGCTCGGGAGTGTGGATCGGACTGGCCTTGATGGGTGTCGCCTATGTCGGGGTCGAAACGTTCACGCCTCGGCCCGCCGGCGATGCCATGATCACCACGATCTGGACCTCTTCCTCGAGCTGGACGCTGACCGCTCTGCCGCTGTTCATCTGGATGGGCGAGATCCTGTTCCGCACCCGCCTGAGCGAAGACATGTTCAAGGGCCTGGCCCCCTGGATGGCGCGGTTGCCGGGTGGCTTGCTGCACACCAACGTCGTGGGCTGCACCATCTTCGCCGCCGTCTCCGGCTCCTCCGCCGCGACGCTGATGACGGTCGGCAAGATGTCGATCCCCGAGCTGAGGCGCCGCCGGTACCCGGAGTTCATGACCATTGGCACCCTCGCAGGCTCGGCGACCCTGGGCCTGATGATCCCGCCGTCGCTGACCCTGATCGTGTACGGGGTCACGATCAACGAATCGATCACGAAGCTCTTCATCGCAGGCATTCTTCCCGGCCTCACGCTGGCGATGATGTTCATGAGCTATGTCGCCGCGTGGTACTTCGTGCGCAGGGATCAACGGCCCGACCCGGAGCCGCCGATGTCGCTGGCGACGAAGCTGAGGAACTCGCGCTTCCTGGCGCCGGTCATCTGTCTGGTCCTGTCGGTCATCGGCTCGATGTATCTGGGGCTGGCCACCCCCACCGAGGCGGCGGCGATCGGCGTGATCGGGGCGCTGGTGCTGGCCGCGGCCCAGGGCAGCCTGAACCGGACGACCTTCACCGAAAGCCTGATGGGAGCGGTTCGCACATCCACGATGGTCGCCTTTATCCTGATGGGCGCGGCGTTTCTGTCCCTCAGCATGGGATTCACCGGACTCCCGCGCGCGCTGGCGGAATGGATCGCCTCGCTCGACCTGTCGGTGTATACGCTGATCGCGGCGCTGACGATCTTCTACATCATCATCGGCTGCTTTCTGGACGGAATTTCTTCCGTGGTTCTGACCATGGCGGTGGTCGAGCCGATGGTGAACATTCCAGCCTTCCGCGAAGTCGGCTTCACGATGATCTGGTTCGGCATCTTCGTGACCGTCGTGGTCGAGATGGCTCAGATCACTCCCCCTATCGGATTCAACCTGTTCGTGCTTCAGGGCATGACGCGGCATGAGATGAGCTACATTGCAAAGACCGCCTTGCCGATGTTCCTGATCATGGTGCTGATGGTGGTGGTTCTGGTGCTCTGGCCGGAGCTGGCCACCTGGCTGCCCGAGACCGCGCGGCAGGCCCCGGGGGGATGAGCCGGAGGGTGTACTCATGAAGATCGCCCTGAGTTGCCGGAAAGACGCCTTGAAGGCACTGCACTGCGTTGCGCAAAGGGCAGCACCGCGTTGCACAAGCGGCAGTGGCGCGTATTCCCTGTCTCCGTCGAAGGTCGGAGACAGGTGGGGGATGGGGATGGACCGGGAGCGCGCGAGTAAACTCGTAGCGCTGGAGACTCGCCGGTAATTCTTGCGGCGAGAGTAGTCAAACGGTAACCAAGGAGAGGAAACAATGAGAATACGTCTGATTGGCGCGGCGGGACTCGGTCTCGCACTCGCGCTCGGAAGCACGGGCTCCGCGCTTGCCGCGGACCCGCTGAAGGTCGGTCTCCTGGCGACACTCGAGGGAACGTATACCGTGCTCGGCGAGGACGGCGTGCGCGGGTTCCGGGTGGCGCTGAAGAAATTCGGCGGCATGGCCGGCGGCCGTGAGATCGAGGTGGTCATCGGCGCCACCGACGCGAGCCCTGACTCTGCGATCCGCGCCGCCCGCAAGGTCGTGGAGCAGGACAAGGTCGACATCGTCATCGGTCCGCTGTCCGGCTCCGAGGGCATTGCAATCAAGGATTACGCCAAGACCCAGCCGCAGGTGACGTTCATCAACGGGATCTCCGGCGCCCAGGAGACGACCTACGTCGATCCGGCGCCGAACTTCTTCCGTTTCAACATGGACGGCGCGCAGTGGTCGGCCGGTATCGGCGAGTACATCTACAACGAGAAGGGCTACCGGACGATCGCCACCATCGGCGAGGACTACTCGTTCATCTACACCCAGGTGTTCGGGCTGGTGCTCGAGTTCTGCGGCCTCGGCGGAGTAGTGACCGAGCGTCTCTGGGTCCCGCTCGGCACCAAGGACTTCGCCTCGATCATCGCGGCGCTGCCCGAGGACGTCGACGCGATCTACCTCGGACTCGGCGGTGGCGACGCGGTCAACTTCCTCAACCAGTACCTCCAGGCCGGCGGCGACGCGGCCCTGGTCGGCGGCACCATCATGGTCGACCAGTCCGTGCTTTCGTCGAAGGGTCCGGCCAAGAAGGCCCTGATCGGTACGCCGGCTTCCGGGCCGCAGGCCGATAGCTGGGACGATCCGAAGTGGCAGGCGTACGTGAAGGCGTATCAGGACGCGTTCCCGCCCGACAAGCGCTTCCCCTCGCCCTCGCTGCTCGCGACCGGGTACCACAATGCGGCAACCGCCGCGTTCACGGTGCTGAACGACATCGGCGGCGACCTGAGCGACGGACACGCGAAGTTCCGGGCCGGGCTGGCCGCGCTGGAGCTCGACGCGCCGAACGGCATGCTCAAGCTCGACGGCAACCGGCAGGCCGTCGGGACCAACTTCGTGACCGAGGTGGTCGAGGACGCCGACGGAAACCTCGTCAACCAGCTCGTGAAGATCATTCCCAACGTGAGCCAGACGCTCGGGCTCGATCCGGCGGTCTTCGCGACCATCGGCGCCCCGGGGCGCGAAGTGCCGGAGTGCAAGAAGTACTGATCTGATTGGCGGTTCCCTCGAATACGACCGGGGAGGGCGTACGCCCTCCCCGGCCGGCGCCAGAGAGGCGAGAATCTCTTGCGCCTCGTTTCCGCGCGCGACCGGAGCTCGCTTACGTTGGTTTCCATGAAGCGCAGGCACCGGAATGTTTTGGCTCAGATTGCAGCGGCCAATCCCGGTACCGACTGGATGGATGTGGAGGCCATTCTGAAGCATCTGGGCGCAGAGATGACCGAAGGCTCCGGGTCCACGGTAACGTTCTTCATGGGGCGGGACCGGGAGCACCACCTGACAATTGACCGGCCGCATCCACGGCGGCATTGTGGGCGCGGACTGGTCCGGCGGGTCAGGAGCTTCCTTCGCAGCACTGGCAATTTGTAAGGGGACACGGAGAGCGATGATCAACTACAAGGGCTATACCGGCGTCTTCGAATACGATGAAACGATCGACGCGCTGGCGGGCCACATGGTGGATATCGCGGGCGAAATCTATTTCGAGGGCCGCTCGGTGGAGGAGGTGAAGGAGTCCGCGCGCCGGGCGGTGGACCATTACCTCCAGACATGTCAAGCACGCGGCGTGAAACCCGACAGATCCTACTCCGGCAAGATCACGATGAGCACGAGCCCCGAGGTGCACCGAGCCATCGCGGTCGCGGCCGCCCGAGCCAAGCGTTCGATGAACCAGTGGATGGAGGACAAGCTGGCGGTTGCAGCCGGGGTGAGGGGCTCGAAGGATCCCGGCGGCGCTTGACGTTCAATCGCTTGCCTCCTGCCGCCTGGGGCGGCAGGGGCAAGTTGTCCAACACTATCCCCCGAAACGGATTGACTCCAATCGAGGGTGCCTTGCGTGCCTTCCCGAGCCGGCCGGTCTCGTTATCCGATGAAGTAAGAATATTTGCACTTATACAAGAAAATTGTCAGTCTTTGCCTGTGCGCAAAGTCCTCGTAAGCTGGATCGGCCATACCGACCTTCGAGCTCCCGAAGAATCCGAAGCAGTCGGCGTGGGACCGGTTGCCCAGGCTCTGATCGCGCGATCGTATGACGGCGTTTATCTCGTCACCGACCATGAGGGGGAGGCCGTCCGCCGCTATGTTCCCTGGCTCGAAGCGCACGACGTCGGGTGTGCCGTTCACGTAGTTCACGAACGTCTCACCGGCCCCACGGAGTTCGGGGAGATCTACACGGCGGCGGTGCGTGCATGCGAGACGGCTCTGGCCCGCAACGCCAGAGACACGTCGCTCACCTTCCACCTGAGTCCTGGCACTCCCGCGATGGCGGCGGTGTGGATCATCCTCGCGAAGACGCGCTTCCCCGCCGAGCTGATCGAGTCGTCGAGGCAACACGGCGTGCGCACTGCCTCCGTTCCCTTCGATATTTCTGCGGATTTCCTGCCGGATCTCCTTCGCCAGCCTGATCGAGAGCTCGAACGCCTGAGCGCCGGCCTTCCCCCGGAAGCACCCGAGTTCGACGCAGTCATTCATCGTGGCGGCGTCATGCAGCGTGTGATTCTTCGGGCCCGCCGCATCGCACCCCGCTCAGTTCCCGTTCTCATCGAGGGGGAGACGGGAACGGGCAAGGAGTTGATGGCGAGGGCCATCCATCGGGCAAGCCCGCGTCGGGACCGTCCCTTCATCGCCGTCAACTGTGGCGCCATCCCGCCCGAACTCGTGGAATCGGAACTGTTCGGCCACGAGAAGGGCGCATTCACCGGTGCCGACCGGATTCGCAAGGGGTACTTCGAGGCGGCCGGCGGCGGCACGTTGTTCCTCGACGAGATCGGTGAGTTGCCCGCACCGGCGCAGGTGAAGCTGCTTCGGGCCCTGCAGGAAGGAGAAGTGGTCCGGGTCGGCGCCACCAAACCGATTGGCATCGAATTACGCGTGATTGCCGCCACCAACCGTACTCTGACGCAGGAGGTTGCCCAAGGTCGGTTTCGAGAAGACCTCTACTATCGCTTGGCGGTGGCGGTGCTGAAGCTACCGCCGGTGCGCGAACGACCCGGCGACCTGGGACCGCTTGTCGATCGACTCCTCGAGCAGATTAATGAAGAGAGCGCTCATGAGCCCGGCTACAGGAACAAGAAACTTTCTGTATCTGCAAGGAATATTTTGTTCCGGTACTCGTGGCCCGGGAATGTTCGGGAATTGATGAATACGTTGCGGCGGGCCGCAATATGGTCGGATGGTGTGACCATCGAGGCGGACGACGTTCGAGAGGCCCTTCTCCCGGCCCCGCGGGACCCGGAACAGGCGATCCTGGACCGCGCGCTGGGAAACGGATTCAGCCTTCCGGATCTCATCGCCAACGTCGCGCGGCACTACCTCGAACGAGCGATGGAGGAGGCCGCGGGCAACAAGTCCAGAGCAGCCGATTTGGTGGGCCTCGCGAGCTACCAGACGCTGACCAACTGGTTGTCGAAGTACGGAGTGAGCCGATAATGGCACGACCCTTGCGTAATGAGGGTTGGAAGCCGATGCCATGAGCCGAAACGAGACACAAACCTGCCGCGAGCTGATCGAGCCCGCCCTCCGTGAAGCCGGGTGGAGCTGCGACGCTCAGGTCGAGATTGGCCCCGGCCCCGTCAATCTGACGGGCGAGGCGATGTACGACCCGTCGCAGCGCATCGTTGCCGACTACCTCCTGAGGCTGTGGAGGATGCCGCTCGCCGTCCTGGAGGCGAAGCCCGAAGGGGAGCCGGCGTCGAACGGCATGCAGCAGGGGTCGAGGTACGCGCAACGCCTGGGTCTGCGCTTCTCCCTCGCGAGCAACGGACGCGAGTACATCCTCACCGACAACGAGACCGGAAAGTACGAGAGCTTCGAGACGCCGCCATCGCCCGGCGACATCCTGAGCTGGCTGGGCCGGAACATCGTATGG
>JAKZYK010000371.1:0-4213 GCA_047514485.1 Gammaproteobacteria bacterium | reverse complement strand
CCGGCATGTCTTTCCCTTTACATGTCCTTCCCCCTTCACCAAGCTTCGCCTGGCGCAATAATCCGACATCACATGCGACGCGCACTTCCTGGGCCGGAAACGTCGGATTACGCTGCGCTAATCCGACCTACGGACTGCCGGAGCATCGATGTCCGTCCTCACACCGTAGCGTGAAATGTCCCTGAAGGATCATGTACAGACCTTGTACGTCTGACGGAGGCGGGCTAGGGTTCCGGCTCGGAAGCTGCCGCTCAAGCTGAATCGACAGGGAGCAGGAGTCATGACCGGCGCCGCATTGCCAAGTGAAACGCCTCGGGCGCCTCCCGAGTTCGTCACGATCAGCGAGTTCCGCGCGCGTCTTGCAGAGATGGTCGGCCGTGTCGAGCAGGGCGAGGAAGTCGTCATCGCCCGGGGCCGGCAGCCGGTGGCGAAGCTCGTTCCGCTCCGGCGCAAGCGCCGGCGCAGGCTAGGCGTCCTGAAGGAGCTGATGAGCGGACAGGCTCTCGCGGCGCTCACGGAGGCGATCGAGAAGCCGCTTTCGCCGCACGATCGGGCGGCGCTCGAGGGCAGAGGTACCGACGTTCTCGGGATCGGCAGGCGATAACGGTCCGCTCCTCCATGCGACTGCTTCTCGACAGCCACGCCCTCTTGTGGGCACTGGCCGACCATTCGAAATTGTCGGACACGGTGCGCACCCTCATCCTTGATGACGACAACGATGTCTTCTACAGCCCGGTGAGCCTGTATGAGCTCGTGTTCAAGGCAAATCGTGGCCGGCTGCCGCTGGAAGCGATGCATTTGCCCGAAGCGGCAAGGACCTCGGGACTCGAAGAGCTCGGCCTCACGTCGTTGCACCTCGTCCATGCCGCGCGCCTCGATTGGGACCACGGCGACCCCTGGGACAGAATCCTGCTGGCTCAGGCGACCCTGGAAGACATGGATCTGATCTCCGTCGACGAGGTGTTCGACGTGCAAACCGAGAGGCGTTCATGGTGACGCGACGGGGCGGCATCACCGGCATCGTGCCGCTCGGCGGCGACGAGCCCCTCCTCTCGAAGAAGATCTCCTTCGGCGCCGAGAAGATCTGCGTGTCTACCGTCGTCGAAGGGCCCGAGCCGATACGCGCCGCCTGGGGCGATGCGGCGTGAGCGGCTATCGCATCGGGGTCGACATCGGCGGCACGTTCACCGACATCGTGCTGCTCGACGACGACGGCCACGTCATCTCGAAGAAGATCTCGTCGAGCGTCGAAAACTACGCGCTTGCCATCGTCGAAGGGCTGGAATCGGTGTTCGCCACGCACGGGGCGGCGCCCGACGAGGTCGCCGAGATCATGCACGGCACGACGGTGGCATCGAATGCGATCATCGAGCTTGCCGGCGCGCGGGTGGGGCTCGTCACGAGCAAGGGCTTCCGCGACGTCCTGGAGCTGCGCAACCTGCGGATGCCGCGGCTCTACGATCTCACCTGGGAGAAGCCGCCGCCGCTCGTGGAGCGCTACCTGCGGATGGTCGTGGACGAGCGCGTGAACGCGGCGGGCGAGGTCGTGCGCCCACTGGCCCGCGACGACGCGAGGCGGGCGGTCCGCCGCTTGCTCGACGAAGGGGCCGAGGCGATCGCGATCTGCCTCATCAACTCGTATGCGAACCCGATCCACGAGCGCATCGTCGCCGAGGTCGTCGAGGAGCTCTCGCCCGGGCTCTCGTGCTGCACGAGCTTCGACGTGCTGCCGGAGATCAAGGAGTACGAGCGGACCTCGACCACGGTGGTCAACACCTACGTGCTGCCGATCGTCCAGCGTTATCTGAAGACCTTGCGCGAAGAGCTCGATGCCCGCGGCATCTCCGCCCCGTTGCTCATCATGCAGTCGAACGGCGGTCTCACCCCGGCAGCCGAGGCGGCGGTGAAGCCGGTCAACATCGTCGAGTCGGGCCCGGCCGCGGGGGTCGTGGGCGCGCGCGCCATCGCACGGCAGTCCGATGTCGAGAACGTCATCAGCTTCGACATGGGCGGGACCACCGCCAAGGCGTCTCTCATCGAGCGCGGCGAATACACCCGCACGCGCGAATACTCGGTGGGAGGCGGCATCATGACCGGCTCGCGCCTGCTTACCGGCGGCGGCTATCTGCTGAACGTTCCGGCCATCGACCTCGCGGAGGTCGGCGCGGGCGGCGGCTCGATCATCCGCATCGACACCGGCGGCTCGATGCAGGTCGGTCCGAATAGCGCGGGAGCCCGCCCCGGGCCGGTGTGCTACGGCCTCGGCGGAGACGCGCCCACGGTGACCGACGCCAGTGTCGTGCTCGGATACCTGAACCCGTCGTTCCTGTGCGGCGGCGAGCTCAGGATCGACGCCGCGGCAAGCCGCCGCGCCGTCGAAACGGCGGTCGCGCGGCCCCTCGGGCTCACGCTCGAGCACGCGGCATGGGGCGCGCGGCAGGTCGCGATCGCGAACATGATCCGCGCGATCCGCGCCGTCTCCTCCGAACGTGGACGCGACCCGCGCGAGTACGCCCTCTTCGCGTTCGGCGGCAACGGCGCGCTGTTCGCGACGGGGATGGCGGCGGAGCTCGGGATGAAGACGATCATCGTGCCGCCCGCAGCGGGCCTGTTCTCGGCCTTCGGGCTGCTTTATGCGGAGATCGAACACCACTACTCGCGCACCGTGCGCCGCGTGCTCCACGACGCGGACGCAGCCGCTATCGATACGATCTACCGCGAGCTCGAAGCGCAGGCGCAGGCGCAGCTCGCGGCGGACGGATTCGATGCCGCCCACCGCGCGTGTACCCGCACTGCGATGCTGCACTACCAGGGTCAGATCTACGAGCTCGAGGTGCCGGTGCCGGCCCCGCGCATCGACCGCGCGGCTCTCGACGCCCTCGCCGAGTCGTTCGGGCGTGAGCACGAACAGACCTACGGGCACCGGGCCGGCGCCAGCGAGCCGGTCGAGCTGGTGACCGCGCAGGTCCTCGGCCGGGGCCTGAGCGAGCGTCCCCGGGTGCCGGATCGCCTGAGCCTCGCCGCTCGCGAGACCAGGCCCGGCTTGCGGCGTGCGTACTACGGCCGAGCGCTCGGCTGGATCGATACACCGGTCGTCGCGCGCGCAGCACTCGCGCGCGGCGGTGAAGGTCCGTGCATCGTCGAGGAGTACGATTCCACCTGCCTCGTGCCCCCGGACGTACGGGCGGCGGTCGATGCGAGGGGCAACCTCGTGCTCTCGCTGTAAGCGCCGCGCTTTCCTCATATTCGGCGAGCTCGAAGCGATCCGTGCAGAGGCGGCGCCGTGGACAAGTGAGCACGCCCCAATAGAATACGCGTCATCTCCGGCCCCGCCCGTGATTCGCCCCTCCCCTCCCCCCATCGTTCGCGCACTGACTCATGATCAACACCGCATTCGCGCCCGGCAACGTCTCGGGCGTGTTCAAGATCGTCCGCGACGACGACCCGCGGCGGATGCACTCGCTGGGCATGGGGTTCACGGTGTCGCACGGCGTGACCGCGGCGGTGAGCGAGGCGCCGGCGGTCGAGATCGCCTTCAACGGCGAGGTATTCGACTTCGCGACGGTCCGTAACGTGGTCGAGTCGCTGTCGGACCGTCCGGTCAAGGTCACGCTCGAGAGCGCACTCCCGCTGAGCGGAGGGTTCGGGTTGAGCGGGGCGTCGGCGCTCGCCACCGCGTACGCGCTCAACGCCCGGTTCGAGCTGGGGCTGGACGAGCGCGCGCTCGGCATGGCCGCGCACGTCGCGGAGGTGAAGAATCTCACCGGACTCGGCGACGTGTGCGGGCAGTTCCACGGCGGTTGTCTCGCGAAGCTCGTGCCTGGCGACCCGCTCGCGGCGGTGGCCTTGCCGGTCTCCGAGCAAGCGGTGTTCTACCGGTATTTCAGCCCCATTCGGACCCACGAGATCATCGGCGACCCCGAGCATGCCGCCCGCATCAATGCCGCGGCCGATGCCGCGCTTGCCGATCTCGGCGACCTCGCCGATCAGGGGGTCTCGGCGTTCGGCGAGTACGTCACGGTCGCGAAGCGGTTCTCCGTCGCAAGCGGTCTGCTGCGCCACCCCGATGTGCGGCGGATCATCGCCGAGGTCGAGGCGGCGGGCGGCGCGGCGTCGATGATCATGCTCGGCAACGCGGTGTTCTCCACCGTCGCGTTCGACGGCGCGACCGAGACGCGGCTCGCGAAGCACCGGGTGAGGGTCGTCGCATGAC
>JAKZYK010000370.1:0-3901 GCA_047514485.1 Gammaproteobacteria bacterium | reverse complement strand
AGCCGATGTTGCCGGCGTCGAGGTCCGGAAACACCAGCACGTTGGCCTTGCCGGCGACCTCGCCCGGGCCCCTGGTCTTCAACGCGGCGATCCTCGGCACGAGCGCGGCGTCCGCCTGAAGCTCGCCGTCGATCGCGAGCGCCGGGACCCGTGCCCGCGCGATCTCCACTGCCCGGCGGACTTTCTCGACCCTCTGGTGTTTCGCGCTGCCGTGGGTCGAGAACGACAGCATAGCCACCCTCGCGGTGACCCCGAGCAACCGTTCGGCGCTCTCGGCCGAGGCGATTGCGATGTCCGCGAGCGCCTCGGCATCCGGATCGACGTTGACTGCGCAGTCGGCGAAGACGAGAGGGCCGCCGCGCCCGCGCGGCGCCATGATGAAGAAGCTCGAAGGGGTCGAGATGCCTTGCGCGAGGCCCACCGACATCAGCCCGGCCTCGATGACCCGCGCCGTGGGCTGGCTCGCTCCGGCCACGAGTGCATCCGCGTCGCCTGCCTTCACTGCCATCGCCGCGTAGAACAGCGGCTTTGCAAGCAGCCGCTTCGCCACCCGCTCGTTCGTCTTCGGCCGGCCTTCGACGTAGAGCGATGCGTAGGCGTCGAGGGCGCCGCTCGCTGAAGGCGATACGGCTTCGATCGGATCGAGCGAGACCCCGGCCGATGCCGCGGCGGCTTCCAGCCCCGCACGCTCGCCGATTAGTATGGGACGGGCGATACCGTCGTCGTGCAGGCGTCTCGCTGCACGGATGATCCTCGGGTCGTCGCCTTCCGGCAGGACGACGGAGCGGCGCCGCGATTTCGCGCGTTCGATGAGGTGTTCGATGAGATCCATGGACGGTTCCCGGCCGCACCACACTGTATCCGTGAGCGTAATCGTGAAACGGCACCGGCGCCATATCGGGGCCATATCGGTGCGGCCGCGGTGCGAGGAGGCGCGGGCGGTGGCCGGCGCGGCACGCTCGCCGGCTGTCGAGGCAGGTGGTGACAGTCGATGACGGACTATGACTACATCGTCGTGGGCGCCGGCTCGGCGGGCTGTGTGCTGGCGGCCCGCCTGAGCGAAGACCCGTCGACCCGCGTGCTCCTGCTCGAAGCCGGCGGCAAGGACTCCAACCCCTGGATTCACATTCCGGTCGGCTACTTCAAGACCATGCACAATCCCGACACGGACTGGCGCTACAAGACCGAGCCGGAGCCGTCGCTCAACGGGCGCAGCCTCGACTGGCCGCGCGGGAAGGTCCTCGGCGGGTCGAGCTCGATCAACGGGCTGCTCTACGTCCGCGGCCAGCCGCAAGACTTCGATCACTGGCGACAGCTCGGGAACGCCGGCTGGTCGTTCGACGACGTGCTGCCTTATTTCATCAAGGCCGAGGATCAGCAGCGCGGAGCGAGCGAATGGCACGGCGCCGGCGGTCCGCTGGCGGTCAGCGACATGCGGGTGCGGCGCGACGTTTGCGATGCATTCATTGCCGGCGCGGACGAGATCGGGATCCCTCGCAACGACGACATCAACGGGGCGCGGCAGGAAGGGGCAGGCTATTTTCAGCTCACCACGCGCAATGGGCGCCGGTGCAGCACTGCGGTCGGGTACCTGCGCCCCGCCCGCCGGCGCCCCAACCTGCGTATCGTGACCAAGGCGCACGTGCATCGCTTGTGCTTCGAGGAGCGACGTGTGGTCGGAGTGCGCTACGCCGTCGGCGCAGATGTGCACGAGGCTCGGGCGCGCGCGGAAGTGCTGCTGTGCGCCGGCGCGATCGGCTCGCCGCAGATCCTCCAGCTTTCGGGGGTCGGACCGGCGGAGGTGTTGAGGGGCCATGGAATCGAGCCGGTACGCGACCTGCCCGGCGTCGGCGAGAACCTCCAGGACCACCTCCAGCTCCGCTCGGTGTACAAGTGCACCCGGCCGACCCTCAACGACGAGGTGAACAACCCTGTCCGCAAGGCCTTCATCGGGGTGGAGTATCTCCTCAAGCGCAGCGGGCCGATGAGTATGGGTGCGAGTCAGGTCTACGCGTTCGCCCGCACCCGCCCCGAGCTGGAGACGCCTGACATCCAGTTCCACTTCCAGCCGCTCAGCGCCGACAAGCCGGGAGAGGGGTTGCACCGCTACTCGACGTTCACCGCGTCGGTATGTCAGCTCTGCCCGGAGAGCCGCGGCCGTATCCGGATCAAGCACCCCGATCCGTATGCGTACCCCGCGATCGAGCCGAACTACCTCGCCACCGCCCAGGATCGGGCGACGGCGGTCGCCGGTCTCAGGATGACGCGCGCGATCACCGGCACCCGAGCGATGCAGCCGTTCGTGGACGAAGAGCTGCTCCCCGGACCGGACGTGCGCACTGACGAGGAGCTGCTGGAGGCCGCGCGAGGGATCGCGCAGACGATCTATCACCCGGTCGGGACGTGCGCGATGGGTCCGGGGCCGGGCGCGGTGGTCGACGAGCGGCTGCGGGTGCGCGGTGTGGGCGGGCTGCGTGTGGTCGATGCCTCGGTGATGCCGATGATTACGTCCGGGAACACGAACGCGCCGGTGATCATGATCGCGGAGAAGGCGGCGGACATGATCCGCGCCGACGCGGTGTGTGCCTGATGCCCGGATTGCACGGGTCGCCGCGGGACGACACGATGGTCGCCTTCGGCCTACCATCGAAAGGAGATTCGGCACCAACCTGGGGTTCGCGGCGTTGCTGATCGCCGCGATCAACTTTTTTTTGGCCCAGGTTCCTCCCTGGTTGCCGTAGCAAGAACGCTGGGCCGTCGCTACCCGTTCACGCGGCCATCGCTTCGACGGGCGAGCGGTAGGTATATCCGAGCGCATCGGCGACTTCCTTGCACGTCACTTCGCCGGCGTGCACGTTCAGGCCGTTGAGCAGATGCGGATCGTCGGTGAGCGCTTGGCGGTAGCCCTTGTTGGCGAGCGTGAGCACGTGCGGCAGGGTCGCGTTGTTGAGTGCGTACGTCGAGGTTCGCGGGACCGCACCTGGCATGTTCGCGACGCAGTAGTGGACCACGTCGTCGACGATATAGGTCGGATCGCTGTGGGTGGTGGGGTGCGAGGTCTCGAAGCAGCCGCCTTGATCGATGGCGACGTCGACCACCACCGAGCCCGGCTTCATCCGGCGGACCATGTCCGCGGTGACGAGCTTCGGGGCGGCCGCGCCTGGAATGAGCACGCCGCCGATCACCACGTCCGCATCGGTGACGTGACGCTCGATCGCGGTGCGGGTGGAGTACACGGTGTCGAGCGGGCGCCCGAACTGACGCCATAGCGCCTTGAGCGCCTCGGCCGAGCGGTCTATGGCCCACGTATCGGCGCCCATTCCCATCGCGATGTGCGCGGCATGGGTGCCGACCACCCCACCGCCGATGATGACCACCTTGGCGGGCAGCACCCCGGGAACTCCGCCGAGCAGCATCCCCTTCCCGCCGTTGACCTTCTCGAGCGCATGAGCCGCGGCCTGGATGGCGAGCCGGCCCGCGACCTCCGACATCGGAGCGAGCAGGGGCAGGCCGCCGGCCGGCGAGGTCACCGTCTCGTACGCGATGCACACCGTCTTGCTCTTGACCAGATCCGCGGTCTGCTCCGGGTCCGGAGCGAGGTGGAGGTAGGTGAACAGAACTTGCCCCTCGCGCAGCATGGCGCGCTCGCCGGCCAGCGGTTCCTTGACCTTGACGATCATCTCCGCCCGCTCGAAGACCATCTCCGGGCGCTCCGCGATGGTCGCGCCCACCTCGGCGTACTCGGAATCATCGACGCCGATGCCCGCCCCGGCGCCGTGCTCCACAATCACGTCGTGGCCATGCAGGACCACCTCGTTCACGCTGTCCGGCGTGAGTCCCACGCGGTACTCGTGATCCTTGATTTCTTTTGGAACCCCGATGAGCATCGAGACGGTCTCCT
>JAKZYK010000369.1:0-3869 GCA_047514485.1 Gammaproteobacteria bacterium | reverse complement strand
TTGAACTCGTTGTCTTCGATCTCGTCGAGACCGACGACGCGCGCGTGCTTGAGCAACTCGTCGGGGTCGACGTAGAGAGCGACAAGCTCCTCGCCAACTGCGGCCACGTCCTTGCGGTCGTCCTCCGCACGGCGCCGGGCTTCGGCGGTGCGCTCGTCACGCTCGGCGAGTTTGGCGGTGAGCTTCTCGCGCTGCTTCTCCAGCTTGGCGATGGCACCTGCGATCTTCGCCTTGTGCTGTCTCGTTCCCACCGTTGCCTTGCGCTTGCGCGCCCCAGTCAGCTCGGCGTCCAGCGTCGCGAGCTTATCGACGTGGGACTGGTACTCTGCCTCAATGCGGCCGACCTCCTCCTCTTCACGGGCATCGATCTGCCGGCGGATACGGCCGGCGTGCTTATCCACAAGGCCCGGCACCTTCGCCGCATCGCCGTAAGCGTGGTAGTGGACGAGTATCCGCATCACATCCTGGGGACGGAGCTCGTTCTGGGCGGACAGCTCGCGATAATGCCGCGCGGCGTAGATCAGGAGCACGCGGTCGCGGCGCTCGGCCGGGCGCTGCTTCCGGAGAATCAGGAGACAGGCCGGTACGCCGGCTCCGTAGAAGACGTTCAGCGGCAGCGAGACGACGGCGTCGATCAGTCGTGAGTCGAGCAGCGCTTTGCGAATTAGATGCTCGTCGTCCGCCTTTCGGCGTTTGATCTTCGGGTTGCCATCCTTGTCGAGCTGTTCCGTCTCCTCCTCGACTTCCGGCTGGCCGCGAAACAGCACACCCTGCGGGCAGACGATGCCCGCGCGGCCGCCGTCGGTGAGCGAGGCGAGGATGTGGAGGACGAACGCGTAGTCGCCGTAGCTAGCCGGGGGAGCTTTGAAGGCCGTGCCCCGGCCGAAGCGGCCGAGAGGATCCTTGAAGCCCTCTTTGCCGAAGATCTCCTTCTTGAGCCGGTCCTTCTTCTTCTTGTCGTCGGTCTGCTGCTCCGGTTTCAGCCACCAGACACTGTCTGAGAACGGGAAGTTGGCGAGCACGAGGGAGAAGCGCTTCACCCGCCCGTCCTCGAGGAACTGCGGGGCGGTGATCGTGCTCGCGCCCGCCTTGATATCAGCCTCGAGGCCGTGCAGGACGGAGTTGATCTTCCCGATCGCGGCGTTGCCCCAGTTCATCTCCTGGGCGAAATAGCGCACGCTCGTGGCGTGCTGACCGTGCTCGCGGAGGAAGTCGGCCGCATGCACCAGCATACCGCCCGAGCCCGCGGTGGGGTCGTAGATCGTGTCACCGGGGCGAGGCTCCAGGATGCGCACCAGCGTGTCGACGACCTCCGGCGGCGTGAAGAACTCGCCCGCCTTGGCGCCAGCGTCGTCGGCGAAATGCTTGATCAGGTACTCATAGGCGCGCCCCAGCACGTCGGGCGGGACGCCTCGATTCGAGAGGTCGTGCTCGTCGAAGTGTTGGACGAGCGCGTGGACGACCTCGTTCGGGATGAGCGGCTTGCCCGAGCCGTCAGGGGCGGGCTGGTTCCAGTCCACGGTGAAGACGCCGCGCAGCTCGTCGTTGGCGGCCGCCACGGCACGCATCGCCTTGGTGATCACCTCGCCGAGGTTGGTTGAGACGGCCTTCACATCGCCCCAGCGGGAGCCGTCGGGGATCCGGAAACGGTGTTCGCCGCGTTTACGAAAGACCGCTTTCTCCGTCTCGCTGAAGGCGCGACCTTGCTGGCGTTCCTGTTCGGCGATCGCGTCGTCGGCCTCGCACTCCCACTGGTCGCAGAGACGCTTGTAGAACATCAAGGACAGGATGTAGTTCTTGTAGTCCTGCCCCGCGGTCTTTCCGCGGAGGATGTTCGCCGCACCCAAGAGGTGGGCCTCGATCTGCTGGAGGGTGAGCGTCATGCCGGTCCCGGGGGGAGATCAGCCCCGAAGTACCGCCGCCTCGGATCCTGCGGCCCCGTGCCGATCTGGCGCACGAGCCCACGCCCGACGAGACGCGCGAGGCGCGTACGGGTGGCGCGCGGCGTGAGACCGATCGTCTCCGCGATCTCGCTCGTCAGCAGCCCCTTGTCGCCGGCGAGACTGGTGAGAATAGCCTGGTCGGTAGTGTCCAGCACCGGCGGGCCGATCGGCGCGGTGCCGATTGTGACCCGGAAGCGAGTGGCAAGCTCCTCGAACACCGGCGCCGCGAGCCCGGCCTCGCGGCAGGCGGCGCTCATACGCTGGATGCCGCTCCCCCACTGTTCGATGAGGCCGAGCGTGTGGAAGACGCGGCCGATCACGCGGTTGCGCAGCTTCGACACGCCGCGCGGAAGATCCTCGACCGTGAGGCCAAACGGCAGCAGGCCCGGATTCTCGACCTCAAGCCGGTCGTCGAAGATGGACACGCGCAGTGGGGCGCCGCGCTGCGCGTAGTCGGCGTGAACCACCGCGTTGATGACCGCCTCGCGGACTGCCACAGGAGGCAGGCTCCAGCGGTCTGTGCGGCGCACGGGACCGATCTCGGCGCCGTAGAGGATGTGCTTGTTCACGAACGTGATCGCCTCCTCGACGGAGCGGACCGCAAGAGAGCGGATCTCGGCGCGATCGACGATGCGGCGCTTGTCAGTGCCGTCGAAGCGGCCGGCCTGAATCCAGGCGTCCGGGAAGTGAAGTGCGCGGTCCTTGCCGAAGAGGAGCACCCCGCCCACGGTGGGAACTTTACGACCCTGGTGATCGATGACGAGTCGTAGCGTCTCCAGGTCTCGGCGGGCGAGCTTGCGCACCGCGGCGAACGACTCGGAAGCGGCTCGGAAGTCGATGGCTTACGAGTCGAGCCCGGGCATCGGCTGCTCGTCGAACCCATCGCCCCGCGCAAAGCGACGCAGCTCCTCGACCATCTCGGCGTCGGCACGGCGGTTCGTCGAGCCCACACGGACATACACCCCGCCGAGAGGTCCCTCCCGGGAGAGCCAGTGCGGCCGGACCGGGCTGGGATGGACCTGCACCGCCAGCACCTGCGTCCGCCGCCACGGCAGTATCTCGATTTCCGGCACGAGGCGAGGGGTAATCCGGTCGCTGATGAGGTTCGCGAGGCGCTCCTCCAGACCGAGCGCGTCGCGTACGCCGCGGACGTGGCGGCTCCCGTCCTCGACGCCGAGCAACAGCGTGCCGCCCGCGGTGTTGGCGAAGGCAACGATCGTCTTCACCACACCCAGGGGTCCGGAGAGGTCGCGCTTGAACTCCAGTGTCTTGCCCTCCGGCCGCCTGAGGATCTCGATGAGGTCCATGGACGCTAGGAATTCTACTAGGAAGTCTCATGAACCGTCAAGCTTCCGAGCTGGCATATCCTGGACCCATTCGGCGAAGCGACGGGGACCGAAACCTACCACAGTCGGTTCAATCCCCTCGATGCGCTGGATCGCAACCACGAGGCGACACTGGACAATGTGGAAGCACTGAGAAACTCGTTCTCGCACATAATGGCAACATCTACGAACCTCGTCTCCATAGGATGCCCGGCCTGCTCCGTGCCGGGAAACCATCTATTAGATCAAACCTTCTGGCTGTTCTGTGCGCTTTCGACAGCGTTGCGGAAGCGCTCAAAATCTTGCGCCGCACTGTGGGCGAGCTCGAAAAGTTTCGAGAGCAGGTCCTCGACGCCGTCGAACTCGACGCGGAGCCGGCCGGGCTCCGGTAGGGTGAGAAAGGATTCGAAGGCCTTCATCATGCAGCAGCGTCCTGATCAGCCGTAATAGTGCGCGCGAGAGCTTTGGTGCATGAATAGTCAATCGCACCTCGAAACACGCCCAGACCATGCCTGTGGCCCGCTAACCGAAAAGGGGTCGGCGGATAGCAGTTTTCTAGTAAGCCTATGATTATGTGAGATATAGGTAGTTTGTCAGCCGC
>JAKZYK010000368.1:0-10784 GCA_047514485.1 Gammaproteobacteria bacterium | reverse complement strand
GCGCATGAGCATCGGGCCGCTCTGCCGGTCGGCGACCCAATGCGCCCACACCGGCGCGCCCGCCGCCAGCAGCTCCTCGGTGACCACGTAGCGCTCGAGAAAGCTTCGCTCGCCTCCGCAATAGCGCCGGGGCCACGTCATGCCGATGAAACCCTCCTCGCCGCAGCGCCGGCTGAACTCCGGGGAGTGGCGGTTGAGCCCCGGGCCGAGGCCCGCCGCGAAGGTCCCGGCATCGAGCTCGCGCGCGATAAACTCGCGCACGCGCTGGCGCAACGGCTCGGTCGACTCGGGGAGCGGCGAGAACTCGAAACGAATGCTCTGGGTCACGAGAGGCTCATCGGTTGGTGACGGGGATCACGACGGACGACGGGCGATTGTCACGAAAGCGGCGCGCCGATCCAAGCTCGGCACGCACGATATAATCTGGTCTCGCGTACTCCGGCATCCGGGCAATCCGCGCGAGCCGCGCAATCCGTCGAGCCATCGAGGAATCACGACGATGAAAGAAGGCGCGCGCTACGTAGAGGTTGTCGCATGACCTTGGCATGAAGGACTTCGACAGGAGAATCAAACGATGGGACAGAGACTCACCCTGACCGCCGCCGACGGGCATTCGCTCGGCGCCTACCGCGCGGACGCCAGCGGCGCCGCGCGCGGCGGCATCGTGGTGCTGCAGGAGATCTTCGGGGTCAACTCACACATCCGTGCGGTATGCGACGGCTTCGCGGCGGACGGATTCACCTGCATCGCCCCCGCGCTCTACGACCGCTCGTCGCAGAAGAACTGCGAGCTCGGATACGAGGCGGGCGACATCGCGGCCGGCCGCAAGCTCCGCGAGGAGTTCTCCTGGGACGACACGGTGAAGGATGTCGCCGCCGCCGCCGCGGTGCTGGCCGGCGAAGGGCTCAAGGTCGGCTCGGTCGGATACTGCTGGGGCGGCACCATCTCGTTCCTCGCCGGCGTCCGTCTCGGCGTGAGCGCCGCCGTCGTCTACTACGGCGGACAGATCCTCCCGTACAAGGACGAGAAGACGCGCTGCCCCATGCTCATGCACTTCGGTGAACACGACGGGGGCATCCCGCTCTCCGACGTCGAGCAGATCAAGACCGCGTACCCCGAGGCCGCTGTCCATATCTACGACGCGGGCCACGGCTTCAACTGCGACCACCGCGCGAGCTACGACGAAGCGTCGGCGAAGCTCGCGAGACAGCGGACCATCGCTTTCTTCAACACGCATCTCGGATGAACCCCGACCCGCTCATCGCCGCTGCCGGCCGCATGCTCGAAGCGCTCCGCGGGCCGAAGGCGGTAGCCAACGCGCATCTCGGATGAACGCCGATCCGCTCATCGTCGACACCACCACCCGCATGCTCACGGAGCTCTGCGGGCCGGAGGTGGTAACCGCCGCCGAGGACGGCACTTGGCCGCGCCCACTATGGGAGGCGCTGGAGGAATCCGCGCTCACCCGGGCATGGATCCCCGAAGCGCTCGGCGGCCCCGGAACGAGCCTCGCCGATGGCTTCGGCATCGCGCGTATCGCTGGGGCGCAAGCGGTGCCGGCGCCGCTTGCGGAGACGCTGCTCGCCGGCTGGCTCGCATCGGATGCCGGTCTCGAAGCCCCTGAAGGTCCGCTCACCGTCGCACCCGTGGATGCCGCCTCTTCCGTCAGGCTCGAAGGCGATGTGCTTTCCGGCTCGGCAGCGCGCGTGCCGTTCGCGCGCGCTTGCGGCCATCTCGCCGTCGTGTTCGGGAGCGGCGACGCCCGGAGCACGGCCCAGGGGGTGGCGATCGTCGATCGCGCCGCGTGCGCCATCGAGCCGGGTACGTCGCTCGCCGGCGAACCGAGCGATACCGTCTTCTTCGATGGCGTGATCCCGATCTCGCGGTCGGCGCCGGAGGACGTGAACCATGCGGAGCGGCTGCGGCGGATGGGGGCGGCCATGCGCGCCGAGCAGATGGCCGGCGCGCTCGAACGCTGCCTGGAGCAGTCACTCCAATACGCCGCGGATCGGCGCCAGTTCGGACGGCCGATCGCGAAGTTCCAGGCGGTGCAGCATAACCTCGCGGTGCTCGCGGGAGAGGTGGCGGCGGCAACCACCTCGGCCGACGCCGCGGTATCCGCGATCGCCCGCCATGGTGTCGAGGACGACCGCACTTTCGTCGCCGTCGCCACCGCGAAGATCCGGGGCGGTCAGGCGGCGGGCGCCGGCGCGGGCATCGCGCACCAAGTGCACGGTGCAATGGGCTTCACCCGCGAGTACAGTCTGCAGCACCGCACCCGCCGCTTGTGGGCTTGGCGCGACGAGTTCGATCCCGAGACGGTGTGGGCGATCGAGCTGGGCCGGCACATGGCGAAACGCGGCGGCGATGCGCTGTGGGCAACGGTCACCGCGGCCTGATCCGGACGCGGCGCAAGAAAAAACGACTATTGGACCAATCGGGATACTGGAATACGGAGAAGAGGAGACGAAGATGAAAACAGGAGTAAAAGCGACGATCGCAGTAGCACTGATAGGCGCTGCGCTGCTCGGCGGCGCCGCGAGCACGGTGGCGGACGTCAAGCCGTACAACTTCAAGGTGGTCGGCACCTGGGGGAATCTCTCGAACTGGAAGAAGCACGAGAACCGGCTCTGGAACGAGGCGCTGCCCAACGCGTCCGGCGGTGCACTGACCGCTCAGGCCTCCCCGCTCACCGAACTCGGTCTCAAAGGCTTCGAGGTGATGCGCCTGCTCAAGCTCGGTGTGTTCGACGTCGCGCACGGTGTCGTCGGCTACGTCGCAAAGGAGAGCGCGGTCATCGAAGGAATCGACCTTTCCACGCTGGTGCAGGATTGGGGCACGATGCGCAAGGTGGTCGATGCCTACAAGCCGGTGCTCGACCGTACATTCCAGGAAACCTACGGCGCGATGATACTCGCGGTCTACCCTTTCCCGAGCCAGATGGTGTGGTGCGCGAAGCCGGTCGACCGCATCGAGGATCTCAAGGGCATGAAGATTCGCGTGTATTCGACGACGCTCGGTGACTTCGTCGAAGGCGCGGGCGGGGTCTCGGTCACCATCCCGTTCGCAGAGGTCGTGCCCGCGCTGCAGAAGGGCGTCGCGGACTGCGGTATCACCGGCACGATGCCCGCCTATCGCGCAAAGTGGTACGAGGTTGTCACCCACGCCTATCTGATGCGCGTCGGTTACACGGCGACGTTTGCCGCCATCAACCTCAAGACTTGGGACCGTCTGAGCGCGGAGGCTCAGGACCTGCTTACCCAGGAGTTTGCGGCGTTCGAGAACCGGGCCTGGGATGAGACCATCAAGGAAGACGAGATGGGCATCATCTGCAACACCAATGTCGGGGACTGTACCGAAGGTGACCCAGGCTCGATGAAGAAAGTGGTCCCGAGCGAAGCCGACCTGAAGGTACGTGAGACCATCCTGCACGACTTCGTGCTGAAGCGGTGGGCGGAGCGCTGCGGAGCCGAGTGCGTCAAGGAGTGGAACGCCACGGTCGGCGCAGTGGTCGGTATCGAGGCACCGGTACTCTAGCCGTCATACCAGGGTCCGGCATCTGAGCCCGTGAACGAGCCGGCCGGCGCGAGCCGGTCGGCTGCCGGCGCATCGCCTTACCCACCGTCCGCGTCCATGCTCGACCGACTGCTCAGAATCAATGAGCGTATCGCCCACTTGGCGGTGTGGGTGGGTGGAGCGCTGATGATCTTCGCCGCGTTCATGGTCACCCTGGACGTGCTGCTCCGGAAGTTCTTGTCGGTGACACTCGGCGGCGCGGACGAGATTTCCGGCTATCTCTTCGCCATCGCCACGGTGTGGGCGTTCTCCTATGCGGCGTTGCACCGGGTGAACGTACGCATCGACGCGCTCTACACGCACTTTCCGCGCCCACTCCGGGCAGCACTGGACCTCCTTGGTCTCGCGCTGCTCACGGGCTTCGTGCTGTTGCTCACATGGCGCGCGACCCTGCTCTTCACCGATACGGTGGAGAACTGGTCGCGGTCGATCACTCCGCTGCAAACACCGCTTGCCATCCCGCAGTCGCTGTGGCTCGCGGGCCTCCTGCTGTTCTCGTTCACCCTTGTGCTGATCATGACGGCCAGCGTCGTCGCGATATTTCGTGGCGATATCGCCAAGATGCAGCGTCTCATCGGTGTGCGCACCGTGAGCGAAGAAGTGGAGGTGGAGAAGGCCGCGAGCACGGGCACGGGCGGGCGCCTCACATCGCCGGACCGCACTGGCGAAGCTCGCACGCCGCCGAATTCCGGAGACATGCACTGAATGCTCGGCACCACGCTCACCGTTCTACTCGCGCTCATCGCACTCAGCGTACCGATTGCGGCCGTACTCGGGGTGCTCGCGCTCACGCTCGCGCAGTTCTACTCGGTGATGCCCCTGCACTTCGCGCTCGGCGACGTGATGTGGGAAAACGGCATCGAGTTCCTGCTCATCGCCATTCCGCTCTTCATACTGATGGGCGAGATTCTGCTTCGCTCCGGTATCGCGCAACGCATGTACGGCGCACTGGCGCAGTGGTTGTCGTGGCTCCCCGGCGGCCTCATGCATTCGAACGTGGGTTCGTGCGCACTGTTCGCGGCCACATCCGGCTCGTCGGTGGCGACCGCCGCAACCATCGGCACGGTGGCGCTTCCGGAGGTCGACCGCCATCGCTACAACGAACGACTGTTCGTCGGCACCCTCGCTGCCGGCGGCACGCTTGGAATTCTCATTCCGCCATCGATCAACCTCATCATCTACGGGCTCCTGACCGACACATCGGTGCCTCAGCTCTACCTCGCAGGATTTGTCCCGGGCCTGCTGCTCGCGGCGCTCTTCATGTTGACGGTGGTCGTTGCATGCATGTTCCGCCCCAGTTGGGGAGGAACGCCCATCGAAACGAGCTGGGCGCTTCGTCTGAGAAGTCTCGTCCATCTATTGCCGCCGCTCGGCATCTTCTTCGTGGTGGTGGGGTCGATCTACGCCGGACTCGCGACGCCGACCGAAGCCGCCTCGCTCGGGGTGGTCGCGTCGCTCGGCCTCGCAGCGTTTGCGCGCTCACTCGACCTCAAGATGCTACGCCGTGCGGTAGAGGGCACGATGCGTACCACCGCGATGGTCATGCTCATCATTCTTGCCGCGATCTTCTTGAACTTCGTGCTCGCCGCAATCGGTCTCACCCAGGCCCTCTCGCAATTCATCCTGGAGCTCGGCCTCACACCGATGCAGACGTTGCTTGCCGTGATCGTGTTCTATCTGGTACTCGGCTGCTTCATGGAAACCCTCTCGATGCTGCTCACCACAACACCTCTTATCGTGCCAATCATCGTCGCACTCGGCTTCGACCCGGTGTGGTTCGGGATCCTGATGATGGTGATGCTCGAAACCGCGCTCATTACCCCGCCAATCGGAGTCAACCTCTACGTGGTGCAAGGGGTACGCGGCCGGGGCTCGATGAACGACGTCATCGCTGGCACGCTGCCGTTCGTTGCGACGATGTTCGTAATGATCGCGCTCCTGGTAATCTTCCCCGAAATCGCTCTTTGGCTACCCGAGGTCTTTTATTGAAGGTCGCGGACCGGGCGAGAGGGCCAGATCGATTTCGGACCGGTGCCGGTGGCCGGATCGTCGCTGGCCGACCATCCGGCAATCGTCCATGACGTGTGTACTCCGTCCATGGGCCCGGACAACGGACAACCCCAGCGCGCGGCGCCGGAAGAGGAGATACCTTGAACCGCGAATTCCAGATCGAACTCGGCAGGTGTTTTCGCCGCCTGCACGAGGACGGCACGTTCCTCATGCCCAACGCATGGAACGCGGGCAGCGCCCTGCTGCTCGAAGCAGCCGGCTTCGAAGCCATCGGCACCACCAGCGCGGGCATCGCCTACTCGCTCGGCAAGGCCGATACGACCGGCGCGCTGTCCATCACCGAGGCGCTGGACGAGACCGCACGCATCGCCGGCGCGGTCTCCGTTCCAGTCAACGTCGACGCCGAGAACGGCTACGGCGAGAGCCCCGAGGCAGTCGCCGAGTGCATCCGCCGGTGCATCGACGCCGGCGCGGTCGGGGCGGGGATCGAGGATTACACATGGGACCCCACTCGCCCGCTCTACGACCGCGCCCTGGCGGTCGAGCGCATCCGCGCCGCTCGCGAGGCGGTAGACGCGTCGGGCGTACCGTTCGTGCTCACCGCCCGGGCGGAGTGCTACCTCTACCGCGTGCCCGGCGCCTTCGCGGAATCCGTGGCCCGGTCGAACCTCTATCGCGAGGCCGGCGCCGACTGCCTGTACACCCCCGGGGTGCGGGACCGCGGCGAGGTCGCAGCGCTCGTGCGGGAGATCGACGGCCCGATGAACTTCGTGGTTGGCAAGGGCACGGCGGACTACACCCTGGAGGAGCTCGGCGAGCTCGGCATCCGGAGGGTGAGCATCGGGGGGTCGCTGCTCCGCGCCACGTTGGCGCTCGCCGAACGCGCCGCCGCGGAGATGAAGAGCCAGGGCCGCTTCACTTGGGCCGCGGATCAGCTCGACGCGGCGGATTTCGATCGGCTCTTCGAGAATCGCCGCGGCGGATGAGACACGAGGCAAAACCCTTGCCCTGGAGCCTGCTATCCTGGATCACGCCCGCTGAGAGCCGCGGGCAAGCCCCGGCGGGCGGCAGGCGGCAGCGCACGAGGCGTGCATCGACGCTGTCGATGGAGACATATCGGCTCTCCGGCAGGCGCTCCGCAACACGACAACCGCACGACGAACTGACACAGCGGAGACGGCGATGAAGGTCGGACTGTTCCTCACCAACCAGCAACACCTCGATACCGACATGGTGAGCGCGCTCGGGGATCAGATCACCATGGTGCACCACGCCCGCGACCGCGGCTGGGACTCCATCTTCTCGGGGCAGCACTATCTGAACGAGGGCAACAACAAGCAGCTCCAGATCGTGCCGTTCATCGCCCGGCTGATCCCCGAGGCGGGCGAGATGACCACCGGGCTCGGCGTCATACTGCTCAACCTTCATAACCCGGTGTACGTCGCGGAGACCGTCGCGACGCTGGACATCATCGCCAAGGGCAACTTCGTCTTCGGCATCGGTCTCGGTTACCGCGATGTGGAGTTCGACGCATTCGACGTGCCGAAGGGCAAGCGCGTCGCGCGCATGGTGGAATGCCTGGAGCTGGTGCGCCGGTTGTGGACCGAGGACTCGGTGACGCACCACGGCGAGACCTGCCGGCTCGAGGCGGTGCGTATGAACATCCGCCCGGTGCAGCGGCCCTCGCCGCCGGTGTGGGTCGCTGCGAACAACGACCGGGCGATCCGTCGCGCCGCGCGCATCGGCGACACCTGGATGGTCAATCCGCACTCGACGACCGCGACCATCCGCCGCCAACTCGTCCTCTATCGCGAGGCGCTCGAAGCGGCCGGCAAGCCGTTCCCCAGCGAGCTCCCGTGCATCAAGGAGGTGTTCTGCGCCAAGGACCGGAAGACCGCGATCGAGACGGCGGGGCCGTACCTCTTCGCGAAGTATCGCGACTACGCGTCGTGGGGTCAGGACGCCGCGATGCCCGACGATGAATCGTTCGATCGGGAGTTCGACGACTTGCTGCGCGACCGCTTCATCCTCGGCTCACCTGAAGAGTGCCATGAGCAGCTCCGGCCTTACATCGAGGAGCTAGGGGTCAACCACATCATCTTCCGGACCCACTGGGCGGGGATGCCGCTGCCGACCGCGCTGTCGAGCATGCGACTCATCTCCGACGAGCTGCTGCCGGCGCTCAAGAAGCTCTGATCGAACCGGACATGGGCTGTGCCTTGAAGAGATTCAATCGTCGATGGAACACGTGATACGAGAATGAATCACCCGGAATCAGAGTGCAGACAGGCCGTGCACGGCAATTACGACATCTTGCAACCAACCAGGAGAATTCATCATGCCCAGATACGTCATTGAACGAGACATTCCCGAAGTCGGTTCCCTGGAACGCGAGGCATTGCGCGGGGCGGCGCAGCAATCGAACGGGGTGCTGGCGGACATGAAGGCGGAGAAGAAGAACATCCAGTGGGAGCATAGCTATGTCGCCGGCGACAAGACGTTCTGCATCTACCTCGCCGACGACGAAGCGCTCATCCACGAACACGCGGAGCGCAGCGGATTCCCCGCCTCCATCGTCACCGAAGTGCGCAAGATGATCGATCCGGTCACCGCAGAGGGGTGATGGATCAGTGCGCTGAGGTTCTCGATACGGAGAGCCTCGGATTCCCGAGGCACGGCTGCATCAGGGACTCTCGAGTCTCGCAGGCCGGACCGCAGCCATGGGCCGATACGACACACTCTTCTCCCCTCTCACAATCAAACACCTGAGGATCCGCAACCGGTTGCTCAGCACCAGCCCCGCTCCGGGTGCCGCGGTGGGCGGGCACATCATGGAGCGCTACCGGAGTTACCAGGCGGAGAGGGCACGCGGCGGCGTCGGACTCACCCAGTTCGGGGGCGCCACCTCGGTGTCGGCGGCCACGAGGTGGTGCTATTCGAGGCCACGGGCAAGCTCGGCGGACAGATTCTGCTCGCGGCGCGGGCGACGTGGCGTCGCGGCCAGGCGTGAGGCGTACTCCTCGCGGGTGAAAGGCAGGGGATTTCGCTCCGGGGCGGTATCGGTTTCCATGTCGGCCTATTCGCTATTCACCGTGCGCTCTCTCACCCATTTCCGGCCGTTCAGCATGGGGGTGACGAGATTCTCCCGTTTCCAGACGAGGTAGAAAAGGATCGCAGCCACGTGAAGTGCGACAAGCACCAGAACCACCTTGGCGAAGAAGTTGTGATAGCCCGTCATCATGCCCACGGTGCCGGACGATACCTCCGACGCCAGCGGACCGGAGAAGAAGAGCCCGTCGTCCTCGGAGAAGAGGCCCGTCACCACCTGGGCGGTCAGCGCGAGCACCATCGCAATGACGGACAGGGCGCCGATGGGGTTGTGTCCGGGCACGCCGCTCGGCCGGCGGCGACCGGCCTGTCGAAGGTAGGCCGGCATGTCGCGCAACGAGGCGAACAGGGTGCTGTGGCGCACTGGTGTGGGGCCGGTCCAGCCCCACACGTAGCGGAAGAGCACCAACGTCCCGGTCAGATAACCGAAATAGATGTGCCACTGCATGATGGAGAAGGTGCGAAACTCCCCCAGGGTCCAGCCGGTGATGACCGAAGCCGCGAGCACCCAGTGCCACAGGCGGGTGACCGGATCCCAGACCGCTTCGCGGCGATAGCCTTCCATCACCAATCTTCAGCCTCGACCGTCGAGGCTGCGCAGGCCGTGTCTACGCCTTCTCGGCACGGACGCCTCGTAGCCGAGCATCTCGCCGTACAACCCGCCCGCCTCGGCGGAGGCGTCTACATCTTTGTGGCGCGGACGGCGCCGCGGCCGAGCGTCTCGCTGCACAGACCGACCACCTCGGCGGAGGTGTCTACATCTCCTCGGCGCGGAAGTCGTCGTGGCAGCCCTTGCACGCGTTGCCGACGTCACCGATCTTCGAACGCAGCGCGTCGAGTCCGCCTCCTGCCACTTCGGCGAGGGCCGCGGCGGCCTCCGTCAAAGCCTGGCCCTTCTCGCCCACCGCCGGCCAGGTCGTCCAGATCTCGGGGAGCGCACGGGTCTTCCCCGCGTACGCACCGTTGTCGGTCCCCTCGGGCCACATCGCGCCGGCCTCGGCGTTGACCACCGTGTTCAGGTTGGCAGCGTAGGTCCCGGCCATCTCCGCGTTGTATTCCATGTCCCCCTTGGCCATCTGAAACAGGGGGCCGGCGTACCAGCTCTGCAGCGTCATCACGGCACGGCGTGCCTTGATCGCCTTCTCATTCGGATCCTTGGCGGCGGATGCGGAAAGCGCGAGGGAAAGGCCGATGAGAACGAGGATCCATCGAGTGAAGGATTGCATGAGAACCTCCCGGGTGGATGAATGTGTGGGTGCGTGGCGAGACCATCGAGTCAGTCTAGCCCATCTTTGCGAGGAGCTCCGCTTCCACGGGCACCTCCTTGCAATCGTACACCTCGAAGCCGGCTCGCCGGTAGACGGCGAGCGCCTTGGGGTGATCGAGCGAGCAGGTGTGGAGCCATATCCGGCGAGGGCGGTAGGTCCAGGCCCGCCCGATCGCCCAGTCCAGCAGACCAGGGCCGAGACCCCGGCCGATGTATTCCGGGATGAGACCGAAATAGGCGATCTCCACCTCACCTTGGACTCGTCGATCGAGCTCCACGTAGCCGGCCGGCACCCCGCGCACGTAGAGGACGAACACCTCCACCGCATCGTCGTGAATGATCGAGGCGAGTGCTTCGTCGGAGAGTTGCCGCCGCATGTACCAGTCCCAATCCGCCCCGATGGTGTCGTAGAGATAGCGATAGAACGAGATGGTGGGGCGCTCGGCGCGCACACTCGTGGCCGGCTCGGTCCAGCCGGGAGTGGTCGTGCGCTGGTCCGGTGACGTCATCTCGAGGTAGGTGACGGTCACCAGGGCCATCCGCTTCACGCCAGCGCCGGCACCACCCGCGCCGGCGTCACTCCGCTCCCCAGACCTCCCGGCCGCGGCGCTCACGCCGCCGATGCGATGCGCGGTGCCGATGCGCTCATGCTCAGTACGCGGTCGAGAAACGCGATGGTGCGCTCCCAGGCGGCTTTTGCATCCGCCTCGTCGTAGCGCGCGGTGGTCGGGTTCGCGAACCCGTGCTTCGCGTCGTACCAGTGGCTGGTGGCCGTCTTGCCCGCCGCCTGCATCGACGCCTCGAAGCCGGCCACCATTTCCTT